>JAKPSO010000810.1 GCA_029571495.1 Pseudomonadota bacterium | reverse complement strand
GTAGCGGCGAGGAACGTGACGTGATCGGAAATTCGCTGGCCATCGAGTTCACGAGCCAGCAAAAGCTGCATGTACGCTGCTTGCACCGCGGGCGGAGCTTGACCAAGATCGTCAAGAAACCATACTGTGGGTTTCGATGCGTTGATTGCGCGTGCGAGATTGCCAAATGGGAGGTGTGTTGCACCGCCCTTACCGTCAAACCAGGGCAGTCCGCTCGCTGCGGTTGGGTCCTGCACCGCAGGATGCGACAGCAGGAGCTCGTAGCCTGTGGCCTGCGCTGCGGCGGCAGCGATGTCTGTTTTTCCGATTCCTGGCGCACCTGTAATCAATACGTTTAGGCGCGCAGGTATTGCTGCCGCCAGTAAGGCGGTCAGATCTTTTGCGATCATGGAGTTTCCTTATGCGCTCGCGAGTTGCAATGCGCTAGAGATGGGGGTGTTACGTGGCACGTGACCACGAGATTTTTTTACGGGGTGAGTGGTGGCTGCAAGGGCTTCGCGAAGCGCTTCCGCGGTGCAATCTTTCAGACACTCATCGAGACCCGAAAGGGCGTCGTTGTGACCGTAGAACGAACCAACTGTGCGACTTGCAAGCGGTGTTTCGGATTCATAGTCACTGAAATTGAGAATCACTTCACCAGTTTCTTCGTCACGTCTGGGGACATGCACATCGACAGTGAATTGGTACACATCGCCTTCGATGTAGCTCGAATAAAGGTCGCAGAGCTGACGAGCAAACTCGAGAGCTCGTTTCCGTCGTTTTGCCTCTGTCTCGCAAGAGTCGAGTTCCAACTGCAGCGCGTGATCGGGAAGCCAGAGACCATGGACGCCATCAAGTTCTTCAAGCGCACCATTACTTAAGGCGTGACAAGTGGGTTGCCACGAATTTTCGTAATTGGTATCTACTGCGCGACACGTCAGTAAGACCGCGTCGCGCGTGAGCTCGCCGGGGGAGGACAGTGCTCTGCTGCGATGCAGACTGGCCGCACGCCAGACTGCACGGTCTATTCGGTCGCTGAGGGTGTAAGCATCACCCTCCTCTTCCATCGAGCGAAGACGTTCCTGAAGTCGTTCCATCGCGCTTGTAACGCGGTTAGAGCCGTCAGGTTCGCGGCCATCACTGCCTAAGCGCAGAATGGCCAGAAGAGCATCTGGCTTTTTGTACCAAACCGATTTCTTTGTCAGCACGTGCGTACAGAGCAGCTGGTAAGCCAGCGGCGCGTCGCGGGAGGTGACATTTTGCAACCCGAACGACAAATCGTTCAGGTGTGGGTTGAGCGTCGTTCGACCTTCGTAGTCGACGTCAAGAGGTTCTAAGAATTCGAATCGATGCCGTCGATTGCTTCTGCGAATTTCGCCAAAACCATCACCATTTCGGGATGGTTCTTGGGCGAATTCGTCAAACTCGACTCGTTGGATTACGACACAGCCGTCCTTGAGGAAAACGGAGGGTCGGTCATGATCGGCCATAAGTCTCCAAGTGACAATGCACAGTGAAGACGGGCCAACCATTGACGGGAAAGCCCGTCGCGGGTGAATAAAAAAGTGCGTAGCCGCACTGCATGCTGGATAAACCTCCAGCGGGGGGGAGTGTTTCACTCTGGGAGAAATTCCGTTTCCGAAGTTACGTCCACAGTGAATCGCATCACATATTAGCGAAGATCAGCAACGTTTGCAACGCGTGCGATCAGCTTGTGGCGTCGGGTAGCGCCGGCGTGCTCCGTGAAGGAGTACGCCGGGCCACGGACCGACTAAGCTGGGACGGTTTCCACCAATCCCCGCAATGTTGTTTCACGTTCTTCCAATTCGGAAATCCGCGATTCGATGGGAGACTCAGTCGACAACGTGCTCATGTCTTCGAGCTCTTGGATTCGCCGCTGTATGCGTGTGCATGCAGCCTTTTCGTCGGAGACATATCCTGCGATGTGCTTCATCCGTTGTGTCACAACCTCAACGAGCTCGGCCGGCTGCATTGCCAACCGCATCCGAATGGGATACTTGCGCATACCCTCCAAGTAGAAGAGCCTGCTCTTGTAGTCGTACGCCGGATCAAGGCACATGTTGAGGCTTAACCCAGCAAGATTCGCGAGCGGGTAGACGTGATTGGCAACCATATCCCGGAATGGAGAATTACTCACCCATGCCATGATGACCTGCGCCACTGCGTCCTTGTTGCCCTCGCGTCCGTCACTCAGTTTCCATTGACGGTTCCGGTTCGCGTTTACGGTCGCAGCGTCGCTCTCGAAATCGAGAAGCGCCCGTTTAGACTCTTCCAGCTTCTTCGGCAAGTACGCCTGCTCACGTTCGAGCGCCGCTCGTACGGACCGTTGGGAGCGCGCAACGGCGTACAGCCTGCGCAACTCGACTTGTACGAGACACAGTTCTCGCACATTTGGGTCGCCGCTGGCAATAGCCTTCACTTCCGCGTAGCTCATCGCCACCTCAGAAAGATCTTCGGCATTACGCTCGTCTACCGTTCCGGTCAGAAACTGCTCAATGAACTGCGCTTTGCGTTCAACCGTTTGCCACATGAAAGCGTCAAAGCTTCCCTGAGTAACGTATCGATTGATTTCCACTGACGCGTTTTCATTTCCTTGTCGCACAGCTCGGCCGTCGCGTTGCTCGACCATGTCCGGGCGCCAAGGGACGTCCAGATGATGCAACGCAAGTAACTTCACTTGAGCGTTGGTTCCGATGCCGAGTTTTTCTGTACTTCCCAAAAGGATGCGCACGATGCCTTGATTGAAGCGTTGGAGCAGGCCGAAGCGCTTTTTGTCCGTGTCGAAGTCGTGTATGAACGCGATTTCTGATACGGGTACACCTCGATCCACAAGCTTCCGCCGGATTTCGTGGTACACCGAAAACCCTGTTGACTCGGGTGAGCTGGTGTCGCAAAAGATGATTTGCGTCGAGCGCTCGGGCGCACTCCGGGCCCAAATCTCAAACACTCTCCGGATGCATTCGTTGACCTTCGATTCGGTGTAATCCTCGGCGACGGGGTCAATGAGACGCATGTCGAGCGCAACTTTCCGACCTTCGCTCACAATCTTGAGCATGTTGTCTTCGCTGGGCTTAACGCGACGTTTTCTAACGTCCTCAGCACGCTCTGCGAGTTCCGTGATGTATGCCGCCTGATGCTTCGTGCGTGCCACAGCAACCACCGATGGCTTACCGCCGACGATGGACGGCACCTTGATAGCTTCGACCGAGCCCTTGAGCACTACATCCCATGCCTGACGCACCATGCGCGACAGTTCCGGAACGTTGTGGAATCGAGCAAACCGCTCTTTGGAGCGAAAACCTGAACCCTCGGGCGTAATTTCGAGTGAGCTGATGCGTTGTCCAAACTGAGCCGCCCACGCGTCAAAACACGCGAGGCCCTTTTCCTCAAGCAGTTTCGGTTGAAGGTAGGTTTGCATAGCGAACACTTCCGACATGCTGTTGCAAATGGGGGTGGCCGTCGAGAAAATGACGCCACGATTCCCCTGCTGTCGCTCGTAGACGTTGCGCACCTTGAGCAACATGTTCAGAGCGCGTTGGCTAAAAGTCCCGTTGACGCCCGATACGTTCGTCATTTTTGTGTGAACGTACAAGTTCTTGTACGCCTGAGCTTCGTCAATCACTAAGCCGTCAACGCCAAGCTCTTCGAAGTAGATCGTGTCATCTTTGTTGCGCTCATTCGCCAACCCCCTGATTTTTGTTCGCAGGGATTCAATTTGCTGCGAGATGACCCGTCGCTCTAGTCCGTCGGAGCAAGCGTCGCGCGCGTCTTCCAACGGCGCGATCAGACTTTCGACGTACGCCAGAATAGTTTCAGGATAAACCGCAATGCGATCAAACACCGAGTGAGGAACGATGATCGCGTCCCAGTTGTGGGTTGCGATTTTGGCCACGAAGCGCTTTCGCGCCTCCTTAGTCATATCGTCGCGTCCCATCATCAGTACTCGGGCGTGCGGATACACGCGCAAGAACTCCGCGGTGAACTGCAGGAGTGTGCTGTTTTGCACTGCGATCAGTGGTTTGTTCCACTGGCCCAGCCGCTTTTTCTCCATCGTAGTTGCGGCAAGGGTGAGTGTTTTTCCGGATCCGACGAAGTGCGCGAGCATCATCGTGCCGGTCTGCAATCCGCGCCACACTGCGTTACGTTGATTACTGCGAGGCTCGTAGACATCCGACATTCCGGGGAAGGTCAGGTGATTGCCGTCGAACACGCGATCCACAAAGCAGTTGTACGTGTTGTTGTAGATCGCACCAAGCCGCTTGCGACGTGTCTCGTCACTCCAGAGCCATTGACTGAACTGCTCCTGAATGTAGTCGAGGCGGTCGCGAGCTGCAATCGTCTCGTCCTGGTTAATGACACGCCGACCATCGGGGTGAGTGTCGTAGACATCCGGCACCTGTTGGTTCAGACCTTTTTCGACGAGAGAGTAAAAGGACACACGTCCAGTGCCCCAGTCGGGCCCTACTGTTGGCGCGTATCGCGTGTCTGCGAGCTGGTAATAGGCTGCATCCGGGACGTGCACGACTGAAACTTTACGTTGGGACACCCACGTAATGAACTCTTCGATGTACTCCTTTGGAATCCATCCTTGACCAAGACGTGCGACGATGTCTTCGTGACTTATCTCAGAAGGAAGAGCGGCCTGCAAAGCGGCCACATTTTTTTCATACTTGCCGTCTACATCAAAGGCCGCAAGTGCTTGATGCAGCTTTTGGCGCACGTCGCCGGACAAGTATGCGTCTCTGGGCACCACAGCACTACTCGCCGGGTCGAGGAAGTAATTTTCATCGGCCAGGAGCGTTTGCATCGTTTGACCTTCGTCAGTGCCCATCAGTGCACCTACTCGCTCAACGCTTACCTCGCCGGTCTGATCCAACGCGATCAGCGCTGCATCAGTGAGTGTGTCAGCGTGGGTACGCGGTTTGCGAGCCCATGCGGTTCGTTCCGTGAAGATTGGCGCTTTCGTGACAGTTTCGTTTTCCGAATCAACGATTTCAAGAGAAAGAAGCAGCGGGTAGCTTGGATCTTCATCAAATGCCGTTTGGCATGCAGGCGAGGACAATGCCCCGAACTCCGCAGTGAACGCGGTGTAGACCCGGTTGAGGCCCGATCGCATCGCTTCCACCTCGGTGTCGGTCAATTCGCAATCCACTTGACCGCGGATAAGGTCGAGAGCCGCTGCACGCACGCCCACAAGTCCAACGAGACGCTTGGCACGCCGGCCGTTGACAACAATGCGCTCAAGCATTCCGTTTCGGACCACGTGAGGCACACCGTCGTGTAGTTGCACGCTCCCTTCTGGCGCTGTTTCGTCTGCCATGAGTTGTTCACCAACTACAGGACGCTTTGCAGCCTTCACCAAACGTGGCATGCGGTCAAAGCACTCAGTGATCGCTACACGTGAAGGCGCACCCCCAACGCATTGCAAACCGCCTTGGCCATAGCGACTGCTCTCGATTTCCAATTGCCCCAAAACCGCGTCAGGGTTTTCGAGATAGTATTGGTTGATGTACAGACCTGAGTTTTCCCACTCGCAAGATTGCGTCCATATTGCTGCGTCAGCATCGCACATGTGATGTGGTAGTTTCTGCAGGACGATTACATCTGTCGTGACAGATGCACTGGCGCTATCGAACACCGAGTTCGGCAGTCGTATTGCGCCCAATAATTTCGCCTGTGAAGCAATTTCATGCCTGACGCGTCCCGACTGCTTGTCAAGACTACCGGCGGTGGTGATTAGCGCGATAAGTCCGCCTTCGCGGCATTTTCGTAACGCTTTGAGAAAAAAGTAGTCGTGGATGAGACCGCGAAACGAGCGCATCTCGCCGTCAGACACTGAAAAGTTTCCGAAGGGAACGTTGCCTATGACAAGGTCAAAGTAATTTTCCGGAAGCCTGACATCCTCAAGCGCCGAACTGTGGCATTTGGCATCAGGGTAGAGCGCCTTGCATATGTCCGCCGATATTGGATCCTTTTCCACGAGCGTGAACTTGCAGCGATCGATGAGATCACCAGGACACATGCCGATAAAAGCGCCACTCCCGGAGGCTGGGTCGAGAACTGTGCCTCCAGTAAATCCGAGCTTCCGAACCCCGTCCCACATAGCCCGCACCACAGAGGGTGGTGTGAAGTAGGAGGTGAGTGAAGCTTGTTCGACTTCGTGAAAACGTTCCTCACCGACTGCGGATCGCAATGCTTGCCCCGCTTCCCCGTAGCGCCAGTAGCGCGTGGAGTTTAGAGCATTGGTTACGCCGCCCCAACCAGAAAACTTCGACAGAACTTGTCGTTGTTCGTCGCTGAGGTCCGCAGTATGGTGTTGCGCCAAACTGGCGAGTGTTGTTACGGCCGCCGCGCTGGCGAGCAATCGCTCGTCTATCGACTGGGGGTACTCATAATCCAGTGGCCACAAATAGTTTGCTGTTTGAGGCTTTACTGTTGCCGCGACGGCAATGGCAACCTCAGTGAGAGGAAAGTTACATTCAGCGAATAAGTCGCCTTGTGTAGGACAGGTCCAACGTGCTTTCACGCTGTACCTCGCTGGATCGTCGCCGAATGGCGAGTGTAGTCTGTGGCTCCCATGAGCCCTCCTTTGGGGAAAAGAGGACGAGCCACTCCCCGGACGGGAATAGCCCGTCCGGGTGGTTAATTGATGTCACGAAGACATACGTGCGAAATAGCCCTTTCGCAGGGGGTGTTACAACAGCTGTTTCTCAAAACATCGACTGTCTAACCACAGGCAGAGACGCCTCGCATGGTTAGACAGTCGCCCTGCATTCCGGAGGAACGTAGGGCGCTGTTTCTGGTTGTTTTCGACAAGTCGAACGTGACGATCAGTAGACACTGTTGGCGCTCCTGATCGTCCCGGTGCAGGTCACTATTCGATGGCAAGCATCGCGGCTGTCATGCCTGTTTGCAGAGCAGCAGCGGGAACGTCATATCCGTTTCGCTTCAGAAGACGGTGCAACGCCGCGAAGAATCGCTTGTTTGCATCGATGACCATCCGTTCGTGGCTGGAGCCTTTCTGCGACTTCACGCCGACAAGACAGAGCTGCGAGGAATGAGCCTCGGTGAGTACCAAGTCTGCCTCAGACAAGGCCGTCGCGATGGTATCTCGCAAGGTTTCGTTCCGAATAGCTCGGAGTTGTCGAAGAAACTGATCAGCCATTTCATCGCGGTCCTCTTCGACATAGTCGGTGTGCTCCCGAGAAAATTCATGACCAACATCGCTAGGCAAATTCCCGTAATTGAGCGTCCCGGCAACGTAGCAAATCACCTCGATGGGCTTCGAATCCCAGTCTGCATCTGTAATTTTGCTGCCGTCTGGAGCGTGCTCGCACACGACCCATTGATCTTTGAGTTCAATTGCATGAACAAGATCCTGGTACTTGAGTTTCAAATCGATGGCCGCACAGTCACGGACGATCATGGCTTCTAAGTAACCTGTGTTGCACCAGAAACTGAATTCGTGTCCCGTCGGGCAAACAGGTTGTATGAGAACTTCGATGTCGTCAGCGTTCGGAAGTTGGAAAAGCCAATGTCCTTCGTCAAGTCCGCGGGTATCAACGTTAACAATGTTGAACGCCGCCATCGCGGTCAGCATTGCTGCGGCACGTGGGTAATCGCCCGCATCTGACGGGGCATTCCGGACCGCCAACATTTTGTCATTAGAGACCAACTCGTCGGCTGGAATCACGTCTCGATGCGAATGAGCACTTGTCCAAACGTGTTGAGTGGTCGCGGTAACGCAATCGACCGCAGAAAGCTTTGCGCTGGGTGCATATGGGATGTTGTTCAGTAGTTTCGCAACCCCTAGGTCGATGCATTTGTCCCAACGATCTTTCACGAATCTGCGTAAGGCCGCGTCGTCACCTGTCGCAACGGCATGCTCCTTTTCGGTAGCAAGTTTGGCTCGGAGCGCATCCACGACCGCCGCATCGATGCGCTGACATTGGAGTTCAGCATCGTAAAGACTTGAACGATCTGGCATTCGCGCACTGAATTGATGGTTGTCGAGATGGACAACGCATACGTCATCGTCGCGAAAGGCCCAACGACCGAGAGTGTTGGCGCACGAGACGGTACCGATTGGCAGACCTTGTAGGTAGGCCACGTACTTTCGCGGTAGGCTGTCCCCAAGATGGATCTGGCCAACGGGTGAGTTGACTGACGACAGCGCACGCTCCGCGTGAGGAAATGGGAGCCTGTCGCCGTTGAATCCTACGTCGATTGGAAATCCCTTTGCGGCGCTTTCAAGTGCGTGGAACAGACGACCTCGCGGATGGGAGTCGCGCAGCAGAATCTGTTTGTCAACATCATGCACAGTGACAAGCGTTCCTGCGGAGTTCCATTCGCTAGGCTCAACTTTAAGTGCGCGCCGTGTGAGCAGGTCATCGACTTTGATCGTTACCTGCTGCCCCCTTGAGCATATCGTTGTCGCCGCGCCCGCGAAGTAGACGCTGTACATACCCATCCCAAAAGGAGTTTCTGAGACCTGTATCTTTTCGTCCCAGCCAGAGCCGCAGAACTCAAGTAGTTTTGCAAAATCTTCGATGCCGGTCCCATCGTCGGTTACTCGTAGCGTCTTCGTTTGTTCATCGAGATCGAAGTGAACACGTTGCGCGCCCGCGCGCCGTGCGTTCTGCATCAACTCACCAACGAAGGAAGTGCTGCCAGAGAAAATGTGTTTGACCGATGCGAAGAATTTGGCTTCATCGACACTGGCGCGGATTGTATTTTTGGTAGTTGTCATATTGATTTGAACGGCTAGACCGCGTGTAGACCGAGCCACGAAGTTCGCGTAGGCTCGGTTTGAGGGTTGGAGTTAGTGAGCGAAGCGAGTGAGGTTTTCTCCCGTTACAGAGAACACCATTTCGTTGGCATCTATGATCTCAGCGAGTCGCTCGTCACTTGTCAGGCTTTCATACTCGGTTTCGAGCTGCTTGTAGATCCAGCGCATGAAGTCGCGGAGAAGATCGCAAAGTTGAGCGTCAATATGCGCGGAGACTGGCTCATCGTCGTCGCCACGAGTCACGGAAATATCCACCGAGTTTTCATGTACGTATCGGACGTGATGGTTACGTGAAATAGTCGCCTTGATCGTAGTGGCGTTAGCCTTCTGAAGTTCATTGAGCTGATCTGCAATGCGATGCAGCGCCGCGTCCTTGGGCGCGTACTCTCGGATTTCCGTAGGAGCGCTGGGATGGTGTGCGTAACGTCCAGTAAACGACGCTCCATCACCTTGGCTCCAAAATCCAGAAAACTGAATATTCAGAGACTTGCTCTTGCTGTCTCGGTCAATACGGATTCCGAGCATTGCAGCTATGCGACTTACATCATTCAGCGTGTCAACGTACCAATCCGCATCCGGCTCAGTCTGGCGGATCGAATCGAGAACTCGGCGTTGTGCCTTTGGGGAAAGCTCTGCGAAATCAAATGCAGGTATCGAGATTGTTTTCATGGGGCTCCTGACGCGGAGCCACCCTACGGTGATCCCGCAGGGGTTGAAACTGCAAATGCAAAGCGCGTCCCATCGGTGATCCAATGGCGCACGGCATTTGTTGAAAACGCCGTCTCTGCGTTTTGTCTGAAACGCAAATTAGGCGATGTGAAGAGCGTGGGCAAAACATGCGCTACACGCCACAACCTGAGAAACTTCTCTCAAGTGTTTGAGAAGCGATTCCTCTGAACCGCTACATGCTGGTTAAACCACCAGCGGGGCTACAACTTAGCAGATTTTATGAGCGGCGAGACGAATGTGCAAGTCGCAATCTCCCGCGTCAGCAGGCATGCTGTTGATGACTAACTGGAATGTGGCCCGCGATTTCTCGTGGGCCACTTTTTGTTTGCACCCTTTCAGCTGGTAGAGGTGTCGAATTCGACAGAGCTGAACAATTCGTTAGATCGTTCCCATAACGACAGAACGTACGCGCTTAACTGCGTCGGCATCGACAAGTGCATCGTGAACAATTGGCAAGAACAAATTGCCTCGTTCATCTGGCGGCATCCGTATGAGCGCACCACCGGAATCGGGAGAGTCGACCATGTCGTAGTCAGCCACAATGACCGTGCATGGCAACGCGGCAGTCGCGCCGGTCACGAGTCCTCCTTCGATTCCGACAATGATCGTGAGACTGGCTTCGGAGTGGGCTGAAACCTCAATTTCGAGGGTCGCAGCGACAGCAGCCGCATCTACTTCCTCGTCGGAGGCTGTTGTGTCACGAGCATCAGCTTGGCCGACGTCGAGAATTTGACGTAGCGCATGTTCGATCTGGGCGTTTGAGAGATCGTCGGGCGCATTAACTTTGAGTGTTAGGGTTATGGTTTTCAAATCAAGCTCCTTGGTCGCAGTACGCGTTGTGTGGGTTTCGGTTGA
>JAKPSO010000804.1 GCA_029571495.1 Pseudomonadota bacterium | reverse complement strand
GCGGTAACTTTAACCGAGATTGCTCAACCGTCGTTCATCCTCGTAACCCTACTCAGCCTCGGTTGCTTGTTGCAATCCGCGCCGAACTTCCTCGTCGGAGAGCAACACCGGGCTAGCGCTCTGGCTATTGGGCTGCCACTGGTGCACCGACGCTGGATAGAACAACACCAGCAGAAGTATCGCGCAGAGCACAGCCACGAACGGCGCGAGCGCACGAGTCATGCGCCGCGACGACAGTTCGCCGCCACCGCTTTCGCGACCCTTCGCCAACACCAACGCGTAACCCAGCGGCGGCAACAAAAAACTCAATTGCAACACTAGCAACACGAGCACAGCGACCCATCCTGCGTCTGGCACTCGCGTCAGGAGTGGCGGGATGACCATCGGCACCACCACGAACACAATTTCAAAGGCGTCGAGCACCAATGCACTCAGCGCGAGGAGCAACAACACACATATCGTGAGCAGCGTCGGACCGCCGGGCAACGCGTTGATCAGATCAGCGATCCAGACGTCACTGCCACACACGCGAAACACGAGCGTCAGCGTAGTCGCCGCCACCAACAGCGCAAACAACGCGCCGGTGTGCGCGAGCGATTCGTTCAGCGCCGCGTGTAGTTGCCCTCCGAGCAAACGTCCAGAAACGAGGCCCGCCAAGAAAGCGAGCACCGCGCCGCACGCCGCCGCTTCGACCGCGAAAAATCGACCACTCACGACACCGATTAACAGCACCGCCAACACCACCAATGCGCTAGTCGCTGTCCACCATTGTGCGCCACTTGGTCGCGTGCGCGGCGTGGAGGTTTGTTGCAAGGGCGCACGAAAGCGAACGATCGCCGCCAGCGCGCAAAGCGCGATGACCAAGAGTGCGGGCAACGCCGCCGCGAAGAAAACGTCTTGCGTGTTGATGATGCGCACCGTCGCCGCGCTCTGTGCAAGCGACGCGACGAGCGATTTGCTATTGGCGGCCACCGCAATGGTGTGCGCTGACATCATCGCGTCGCCGAGCAAAATAAGCACCAGCGACGGCGGCACAACAACGCCCAGCGTGCTCGACAACGCGAGCACCGCAACGCGATCGGCCGGTGCTACACCCGACCGCCCAAGCGGCTGCAACACCGAGCGCCCGAGCGAGAGCACGCTCGCACCGACGCTACCGTTGACCGGCCCTAATAATGCCCCGACGCCAAGACCCGCGAGTACGGGGTTGAATTGTCGCTGTGGCAGCAAAGCACTGATCACCGCAAACAACGCTTCGACGACGCCCAGCCGATTGAGCAGCGCGCCCATCACCAAAAAGAGCGGCAATGCCTGCAAGAGATCGTGCTCTAGGAGCGCGATCAAACGCCCAGGAAGTGCGGCCATCAAGCTGACCGGGCCGCCCAAACACGCCGCGATCACAGTGCCCAACACCGACACGCCGAAAACGACGGCGAACGCGGGCCACCCGGTGCGACTCACCACCACACCGGCCAGCAGCAACAGCGCCAGCCCAACAAGCGGCAACAGTTCCGCCGCGCTCATGCGTTCTCTTCCGGCGGTGAGGTTCGCGTCGCTTCGAGCAGCGCGTTGATGAGCATCAAGAGCGCCAGCAATGCCATCGCCAGCTTGATCACGAAATAGCCATGGTTGAACGTGTCGGCAAAACGCTCTAACGAAATCACCGCGCGATACACCGGCAACGCGCCTTGCCACAACACCAAAACGCACCAGGGCGCAACGCCCAACAACATCAGCGCGCGCTGCCCGCCACGGCCTGCTTGAGGATGCGCAGCTGCGCGCGTATGCGCCGACAGATGCACACCCGCGCGCGAGGCCGCCGTCACGCCGACGGCAACGTAGAGCGCGAACAAACATTGCCCGAGATCGTTCACCTCGCGCGAGTAGTGTCCAAGCCCATCGCGCAGCGGCCATTGCAACGCCAGCGCCAACATGATCGGAATGGCGAGCCATGCGGCGGCGGCGCACAGCACGGCGACGGCGCGGTCAATGCGATCAACAAGACGGGTGAACTGCAACGATGAATCCTGATCGCGCGAGAGC
>JAKPSO010000794.1 GCA_029571495.1 Pseudomonadota bacterium | reverse complement strand
CCAGCTTGGCCGTACCAGCGTTTGAACTGCGTGAGGTCGCGCCCACTGGCGGCTTCCATCGCGGCAACAAAATCGTCGCAGGTTGCCGCGGTACCGTCGTGGCGTTCGAAATAGAGATCGCTACCCTTGCGGTAAGTTTCTTCGCCGAGCAGCGTATGCAGCATGCGGATGACCTCCGCGCCTTTTTCGTAAACCGTGACTGTATAGAAATTGTCAATCGCTTCGTATTCGTCCGGGCGGATCGGGTGCGCCATTGGGCCTGCGTCTTGCGCGAACTGGCGCGATTGCATGAACGCCGCTTCTTCAATGCGCACAACGGCGGGCGAGCCGCGTGTGGCGGTGTATTGCTGCTCGCGAAAAACCGTGAAGCCTTCTTTGAGCGAGAGCTGAAACCAGTCGCGGCAAGTGACGCGATTGCCGCTCCAGTTGTGAAAATACTCGTGCGCGACGATGGCGTCGACCGTCTGAAAATCGGCGTCGGTGGCTGTGTCTTTATCTGCGAGCAGGTAGCGCGAGTTGAAAATATTCAACCCTTTGTTTTCCATTGCGCCCATGTTGAAGTCATCCGCCGCGTAGATCATGAAGCGATCCAAATCGTATTCACGACCGTACGCTTCTTCGTCCCAGCGCATCGCGGCCTTTAAGCATTTCATCGCCCAAGTGCAACGCGGCAAATTCGCGGTGGTCGAATAAATTTCAAGCAAGACTCTTCGGCCCGACGCCGTGACGAAACTGTCTTGCAGCTTGTCGATGTTTCCGGCGACGAGCGCAAACAAATAGCACGGCTTTTTGTGCGGGTCATGCCACACAGCTTCGTGACGGTCGTCATCGAGCGAGCGCTCGGAGACGAGATTTCCGTTCGACAGCAATACTGGAAACTGTGCTTTGTCGGCGCGAATCGTGACGCGATATTCCGACAACACATCCGGGCGATCCGGGAAGTAGGTGATGCGCCGAAAGCCTTCGGCCTCGCACTGTGTGCAGAACGTGCCGTTGGTGACGTAAAGCCCTTCGAGCGCTAGATTGGCCGAAGGATTGAATGTGGTGACGACAGTCAGCGTTGAG
Organism: Pseudomonadota bacterium; assembly: GCA_029571495.1. Taxonomy (GTDB): domain Bacteria; phylum Pseudomonadota; class Gammaproteobacteria; order Burkholderiales; family Casimicrobiaceae; genus Casimicrobium. The sequence continues at coordinate 1,412 of JAKPSO010000794.1, read as the reverse complement.
GTGGCGTTACTCGCACAAAGCGTCGAAGCGGAGAAGGTCACCGCGTTGGCCGTCGCGGTGCATTGATCTGCACCGAGTGCAGCGCCGTTAAGCAGTAGCGATTCAAGCGTCAAACCGTCGCCGAGCAAGGTAAACGTGTCTGCCGCGTTGGACGCATCATTGCGGCGTAGCGTGAGCATGGAAGTGACGCGCGTGAGCGTCGGATCAAGGTCGAACGTCAGATCGACCTTGTCCACCCAACAACCCGGAGCGCGGTAATCGCCCCGTCGGATCACCGCGTTCTCGGGATGTTTCATAGATTTTCGACTTACTTTTTGGCCGGAACGTACGGCGAAGCTTCTGCGTTTCCGGGCGGCGTCTTACCGACGACGGCCATGAGTTCGACGTCAAATACGAGCGTCGCGTTGGGTGGTATTGGTCCGCCGCCTTGGGCGCCGTAACCTTTATCCGGCGGAATGATCAAAGTGCGTTGGCCGCCGACTTTCATGCCAGCCACGCCCTCGTCCCAACCTTTGATCACGCGTCCTGCGCCGATCATGAAACCGAATGGAATTTTGCGCTCGATCGAGGAGTCGAATTTTTTTCCCTTGTTGTCGGGAGCTGCGGCGTCCCACAGATAGCCGCTGTAATGCACGGCAACCGGTGATCCGTTTTCGGCGAGCGCGCCGTCGCCCACCTTGCGGTCAATGAGCGTAAGTTTGGTTGGCGCGACGCTGGACGCGGCGGCTGGCGCCGGCGACTGCGCTGTAGCGGATGAGATCGACAGGCAGGCCGCGACTGCGAGCGCGATCGACGAAAGGGCGTAACGAATGTTCATAGACAGTAGACCAATTGAAAAATAGACGGAAGAAACACACATTGCCTTAGGTGCAAATTTCGCGCTTGAAAAGCGACGGAATTTTGCTCGGCGCAGCGTGAACGTTACAAACGGTGAAAGGCCAAGTATGGTGCACGTACACTGCGAAAACAACGTGCATGCCTCTCGTGATCGCCTTTCGCTTGCTGCGAAATGCCCGGCGCGTTATTCTACGTATTGATAAATATGATCGGATTCCTCCGATCAGGTAACTTCGGATTAGCATGCTACGTTGGCTCTCAAGTTTGACAGACTCCCGACCGCTCGGTTCGACTGGTGGGGCACGTAAATTCGCGTCGTCGCTTGACAAGGACATTTTCACCGCTGCCGATACGGTGTGCACGCAACTGCGCTCATACGTGAGCGATGCGGAGTATGGCGAGTCAACAACCGCTGCGCCGCTCTTGGAGCTCGATGCGCGAACGCTCGCGCTCACTACTCGGCTTGAGCGGGACTACCTCGCGGCTTCGTTGCAGTCGCACTCCCTGCGCGATCGCCTGTGGGACGCCGGTTATGACTGGGCGATGCGCTATGCCGACTCGTACCGTGTAGCGCT
>JAKPSO010000770.1 GCA_029571495.1 Pseudomonadota bacterium | reverse complement strand
GTGTTCGCCTCGATGATCGGCAGCGCATCCATGTCAGCACGCAGTCCCACGCGCAGCGCACCGTCGCCACGTTTCATCTGCGCCACGACACCGGTGCCGCCAATGCCACGTTCAACCTTATAGCCCCAGGCAAGGAGTTTTTCGGCGACGAGATCAGACGTGCGGAATTCTTCAAACCCGAGTTCGGGTTCGCTGTGAATATCGCGGCGAATGGCAATGAATTCGTCGGCTTGTGCGTAAAGGGCGTCGATCAGTGTGGACATTCTGAATACCTAAAATTTGTTAACGAATGCGGATCGTTAGTCGGCCGTGATGTTTCGTGCCTTGATGACTTTCGTCCAGTAATCCGTTTCACGCTTGACGAGTGCGGCGAGCGCTTCTTGCCCAAGGAAACGAACTTCGATGCCTTGCGCCGCACCGCGGGCTTTGGCTTCCGGTGTGTCGAGCGCTTTCTTCGCGGCTTCGGTCAATTGATTGGCGACGGCCGCTGGCGTGCCAGCCGGGGCGAAGAGACCCACCCATGCTTCCAGCTCAAAGCCCGTCAGACCGGCCTCGGCTGTGGTCGGGACGTTCGGCAGCATGGGGTGACGCGTCTTGCTCGTCACCGCATACGCGCGCAACTTGCCGGTTTGAATGTGCCCGAGCACTGACGGTGGCGTCGTCATAAATAGCTGCACTTGACCGCCCACGACGTCCGCAATCGCCGCGCCTGAACCTTTGTAGGGAACATGCGTCATCTTGGTGTTCGTCTCTTGCTCTAACAACACGGTACCGACGTGCGAGAGCGAGCCGTTGCCTTGCGACGCAAAATTCACGACGCCGGGATTCTTCTGCACGTACGCGATCAGTTCTTTTAAGTTCGTCGCTGGAATCGACGGGTGCGTGGTGATGACGTTCGTCGCAGTAGCGATGAGCGCAATAGGCATCAGGTCCTTTTGCTCCCAGCCGGGCTTGGCAAACATTGCGGGGTTGCCGACGTGATACGCGGAGTACGAGGCGAGCAGCGTGTAGCCGTCTTTCGGCGCTTTGGCGACCTGCGCCATAGCGATGTTGCCGCTCGCGCCGCCCTTGTTGTCGACAATCACCGATTGGCCGAGCACTTTGGCGAGCGAATCGGCCATCAAGCGCGCCGACGTGTCGACTACGCCGCCCGGAGGATTGGGGACGACGATCGTGATCGGCTTATTCGGAAACGATTGCGCGGAAGCCGCTCCAACAAACGTGCACAGCGCGACGGACAGAAGAAATTTTCGGATGGGCATAGATTGCAACAACGTTGATGGTCAGGACGCGCGAAGGTGCGCATAGGGTATCGGTAGCATTGGTGCAATTGTGGCGTATGAGGGCAATGGGCGCATAAGCGCACATCGCTGCGTGAAACACGCGAGCCAACGGCAAGCTTTACGTTGTTTCGTTTGCGCGCATGTTGACGTGTCGCTCATCACCACGCGTACGATACTGCGCTTCTCGCCAAAAGGAGGCATCATGCTTACGACACGTAGGATCGCGCGGAACTACATCCACACCGTTTTCGCGGTGGCAACGTTTGCGTTTGCCGCCGGTAGCGCGTTTGCGCAATATCCCGATAAAGCGATCCGCCTCGTGGTGCCGTATCCGCCCGGCGGGGCCACCGACGTGATTGGCCGCGTGATGGCGCAAAAGCTCGGCGCGGCGCTCGGACAAACGGTGGTGGTCGACAACCGCGCGGGCGCGGCGGGAAGCCTTGGCGCGGCCATCGTCTCGAAAGAAAAGCCCGACGGCTACACGCTTTTGATGGGTGCGCTTACGAGCCACTCCATCAGCAGCATTTTGCAAGCGTCATCAGCGCAGTACGACATGACCAAGAGCTTCACACCCGTGGCAATTGTCGGGCGCGTACCGCTGCTGTTTGTGGTCAATCCGGGCGTAAAGGCGACCTCGCTCTCCGAGCTCATTGCACTCGCCAAAGCCAACCCCGGCAGCATTACCTACGCCTCATCGGGCAATGGCTCGCCGCAGCACCTCGCAGGCGAAATGTTTCAACGTCTGGTCGGCGTCAAACTTTTGCACGTGCCGTACAAAGGAAGCGGCCCGGCGATGACGGATTTGATCGGCGGGCAGGTGCAGATGATGATCGAAACCGCGCCGTCCGCGCAGAGCCATGTCAAAGCGGGCAAGTTGCGCGCACTCGCCACGGCGACAACGCTGCGCATTCCGACCATGCCCGACGTGCCGACCGCGCCCGACGCGGGACTCAAGGGATTCGACGTCAGTTCGATGTTTGGCATCCTCGCACCAGCTGGAACGCCCGCGCCGATCATCGCGAAGCTCAGCAGCGCGTTGAAGGGAATTTTGGAGCAGCAAGAAGTGAAGGACTCGATGCTCGCGCAGGGTGCCAACGCAACATGGACGACACCAGAACAAGCCGGACAGGCCATTCGCGACGAGGTTGCGATGTGGGCACAAGTGATTAAGGACGGGAACATTAAGGGGGAGTGAGGCAACTCCTCCCAATACTGTTCGCCTTACGGTGAAAAGCACATTTTTTTTTGCCACGGATTTACACAGATTACACGGAGTACCCAACGTAATCAGTGTTCATCTGTGGAAATCTGTGGCAAATATTCCTGAGCGAACGTTATTGCGACTCCACCCCGTCACGAGCAAAGGCGATTCAATGTCGACACGTCATCACCGCCGTCTTTGGCGAGAATGACAGCAACCGAACACAATTACGCCGTATTTCCAACATCATGAAACTCACCCCCACAACCTCCGGCGTCATCGTCATCGCCCCCACGCCCTTCATGCCTGACGGTGCCATCGATGCGGCTTCAATTGATCGCATGACGGATTTCTTCGTCGCGAGCGGCGTCACGGGCATCACGGTGCTCGGCCAGTTGGGCGAGGCGCCGAAGCTTGAACACGCGGAGTCTGTAGACGTAGTGAAGCGCGTCATCAAACGAGCCGGTAGCTTGCCGATCATCGTCGGGGTTTCGGCGCCCGGCTTCGCCGCGATGCGCGCGCTCTCGCGCGACGCGATGGACGCGGGCGCTGCGGGCGTGATGATCGCGCCGCCCAACACGCTGCGCACCGACGACCAGATCGCCACGTATTACAAGCAGGCGAGCGAGGCGATTGGCGCCGACGTTCCGTTCGTGATACAGGACTATCCGCTCACGTTTTCCGTGCAAATGACGCCTGCGGTGATCCGGCGCATCGTGATGGAAAACGCGTCATGCGTCATGCTTAAACACGAAGACTGGCCGGGACTCGACAAAATCTCCGCGCTGCGCGGTTACGAGCGCGACGGTTCGATGCGCCACATCTCGATCTTGTGTGGCAACAACGGACTGTTCCTCGATTTCGAAATGGAGCGCGGTGCCGACGGCGCAAACACCGGCTACTGCTTCCCGGACATGTTGGTCGATGTCGTGCGCCTTTCCGCCGCCGGCAAGCGAGACGAAGCGCATGATTTGTTCGATGCGCATCTGCCGCTCATTCGTTACGAACAACAACCCGGCCCAGGCCTCGCCGTGCGCAAATACGTGATGATGCGTCGCGGCATCATCGCGCACGACACGCTGCGCAAACCGGGCGCTGCGCTGAGCACCGCAGCCAAAGCGGAAGTGGACTACCTCCTCTCGCGCGTCGCGCGCGTCGACGCGCGGGCTCGGCTTTGACGCGCTAGCATCAAGCCTCTCCAGCGCGAACCACACAGCGTGCCGTGACTCCACTCATCAACGCTAATAACTATCAGTAAATTTTCAGACCAGCCCGCTTCGTTTTCGAGCTATCGTGTCACGGTTGGCCCCGTTGCACGGCCCGCAGACGCATTGCGGTACATCCCCCTCGAAGCGTTCGAACGAATGTTTGGCTGCTCCATCAATTCGATGCCGCAAAACGTTTGCGTCATAGGATGGGCCAAGTCCGAGCAACGATGGTATTGCGCTCCCGAGTCTCTGGGTAAACGAACAAAAACTCATCTGAGCATTGTTTTCCATACCTTTGGCACGAAAAAGCTCTTGGCTTTTCTGACGACGCAGGTGTTTCCGCAACTGGAGCTGGACGCCATTTGGTTTCCGTACTGCTTTTACGATGCTTGGCGCGAACGGGCCATCTACTCAAGTTCGTATCGTTGGGTACTGCCGCCCGATATGACAAACTGGGTCGAGTGGCGGGGTGAACCTGGCGAAGTTCCCATTCTTAGCCCCACGCAGCACTGGATCGCTTGCCAAGGCGCGCATCGCGCGGACCCGAGCGCTTTCATGGTGCCAGACGGACACTACCTACTGCAAAACCACTACGCTGGCCTCTTCGCACAAGTTGCGTCGGACCGTGTGGCGTGGGAAGACAAATATCGCCGCGCTGTACTGGCCGCTGGCGATCATGGTGAAAACGCAAATTTCTTTGCGCCGCGCCCCGAGCCGGGCATGCATCCGCGCAGACTTTTGCGTGACGTCGTGGCTCGAGAAAAACTCCCCGCGGATGTTTTTCTCGGTGCCAATATTTCAATAGCTCAACAGATACGTTATCGATATATCTTGGACGTGGACGGTTTCGCACGGACGTGGAGCGCATGGGCCTGGAAAATGATGAGCGGCTCTACCGTGTTGTCTTTGACGTCGCCGTGGACTACGTTTTTCCACGAGCAGTTTTCCGCGTGGGAACACTTCGTCCCCGTTGCAAACGACTGCGCGGATCTCGGTGAAAAACTCCAGTGGTGCCTCGACAACGATGAGGAGTGCCGAGCGATAAGTGAGCGCGCACGCCTGCGCGCAGAAGAGGTTTACGCGTTAAACAACGTCGTCGACCGCGTCGTTTCACAGTTACGCGAACTTCGCAGTGCGCCCGCCCCAGTCGACTGGTCGGCGGCAGTCTCAAGCTGACGCCAAAGATATAACAACTATTGCGCTTTCGCGGCCATTGAGCGGCCGTTACGGCCCGTTTTTCTCAATAGTTGACTTCTATATTTTCCGGCCGTTTTTCTTGATGCAACGGCCACTAGAACCAAAAAGCTGTTAGCTCCCTCGATATCCCAAGCGTTCGGAGATCGCGCGGCCCGTCGCTTGCACTTCTTTAGCGATGGGGCTCGCCCACGTCGCGTCGAACTCGGCGGCCGGACCTAACGCGGTGATCGCGAGGACGATCTCACCTGCGTAATCAAACACCGGCGCGCTGAACGCGCTCACGCCCGGCACGGGACTTCCCTGAGCGCGCGCGAGCCCGCGTTGGCGGATTGCAGCAAGCTCGTCGCTGATCTCCGCGAGCGCACGTTTCGCCTCTAGGCGTTGTGCGGCGGTGGGCGTGGTCGCGGCAATCGCGCCTTCGATAAGCGCAGGCGTCGCGAACGCGGCGAACACTTTGCCGGTGGCGGTTTGGTGCAGTTGCATCACCGTGCCGGTGCGCATGTTGACGTGAATGGGTCGCACCGATTGTTCAAAGCGCACGATGGTCGGGCCGTAGTTGCCCCACACCGCAATCGCGGTGGAATGTCCCGTCCGCGCCGAAAGCCCAGCCATCTCCATCGTTGCAATCTTCACGGCGTCGAGCCGGTTCAGGCTCACGAGCCCCAGCTCAAGCGCGAGCGGGCCTAGGTCGTAACGCCCCGTGACCGTGTCTCGCTCGATCAACCCCAGTTTGCAAAAGCTCACGAGATAGGCATGCGCTTTCGCAGCGGGCATGTCCGCGGCCTCAGCCAGTTCTTTGAGCATCATCGCACCGTCGCTGCGCGTGAGCGCCTGGAGCAAGCGACCGCCGACGTCAATCGACTGGATGCCGCGCTGGATTTTTGCCATGAGTATTGACGCGTGAAATTTGTTAATAACGAATTCGTTTACTTTTAGCGAATTTGTGATTAACATGCAAGCCAATCCCGCCTCGCGATCAACGCGAGTGCGAAACGATTTGCAGCATCAACCCAGCACAAAGCCATGACAACTCAAAAGAAATTCGCTTCGCAAGCCGACCTCGAAGTCAAGAAAGTCTCGTTCGACAAACTTTCCGAGAACGCCTACGCGTACACAGCGGAGGGCGACCCGAACACTGGCATCATCATCGGCGACGACGCGGTGATGGTGATCGACACGCAGGCGACGCCGATCATGGCGCAAGATGTGATTCGCCACATTCGCACGGTGACCGACAAGCCGATCAAGTACGTCGTGCTCTCGCACTATCACGCCGTGCGTGTGCTCGGAGCGGTGGGCTACAAGGCCGAAGGCGCGGAGCACGTGATCGCTTCACAAGACACGTACGACTTGATCGTCGAGCGTGGCGAACAAGACAAAGCGAGCGAAATTGGCCGCTTCCCGCGCCTCTTCCAAAACGTGGAATCCGTGCCGCCCGACATGACCTGGCCGACGATGACGTTTAAGGGCGAGATGACGCTGTGGCTCGGAAAGCTCGAAGTGAAGCTCATGCAAGTTGGCCGCGGCCACACGAAGGGCGACACCATCGCGTGGATTCCATCGCAAAAAGTATTGTTCTCGGGCGACCTCGTGGAGTTCGATGCGACGCCTTACGCAGGCGACGCTTACTACGAAGACTGGCCAGCGACGCTCGACGCGATCGCTGCGCTGAAGCCTGAAAAGCTGGTGCCAGGCCGCGGTGCGGCGCTCAAGAACGCGGAGCAAGTGGCCGCGGGCCTCAAGGGCACGCGCGAGTTTGTTAGCGAGCTGTACGCGTCAGTGAAGGCCGGAGCGCAAGCGGGCAAAGACCTGAAGGCGGTTTACCGCGAAACGTTCGACCGGCTGAAGCCCAAGTACGGCCACTGGGTGATCTTTGATCACTGCATGCCGTTTGACGTCACACGCGCATACGACCTCGCCAAAGGCCACGCTGATCCCCGCATCTGGACGGCCGAGCGTGACATTGAAATGTGGAAGGCGCTTGAAGGCTAAGTTCGTTTTACGAGACGCGTAGTACCCCTAAATCGAGCACCGCGAGGAGGCAACGTGCTAAAGACCTACACCTACCCGAAGTACCCGTACACGCGCCCGCCTGAGCTCTCAGGCGCTGCGGCAAAGCGCTCTCCCGTCATCGTGGTCGGCGCCGGGCCGGTCGGAATGGCTGCGGCGCTCGACTGCAAGTTACATGGCATTCCGGTGATCGTTCTGGACGACGACGACACGGTGTCGGTCGGTTCGCGCGGGCTCTGCTACGCCAAGCGCGCACTTGAAGTGCTTGACCGCATAGGCGTCGGCGATCCCGTAGTCAACAAAGGTGTCGAGTGGAACGTCGGTCGCACTTTCTTTCGCGAGAAAGAGGTTTACAGCTTCAACCTACTGCCTGAGCCCGACCACAAGCGGCCCGGCATGATCAACTTGCAGCAGTACTACCTTGAGGAGTACATGGTCGACGCCTGCAACGAGAAAGGCATCGAAATTCGCTGGAAGAACAAGGTCGTCTCTGTCAAAACGGACGCCAGCGACCACGTGACGTTGCAAGTAGAAACGCCAGACGGTGTGTATCAACTCGACGCAGAGTACCTAATCGTGTGCGACGGCGCGCGAAGCCCGATTCGCAACATGATGGGCCTCGACATCGACGGCAAGATTTTCATGGACCGCTTCTTGATCGCCGACGTCGTGATGAAGGCGGACTTTCCAGCAGAACGTTGGTTCTGGTTCGACCCGCCGTTTCATCCGAATCAATCGGTGTTGCTCCATCGCGAAGCCGATAACGTGTGGCGCATCGACTTTCAGCTCGGATGGAACGCCGACCCGGAAGCCGAGAAGAAGCCCGAACGCGTGATTCCGCGCATCAAAGCGATGCTCGGGGAGGACCGCGAGTTTGAGCTTGAGTGGGTCAGCGTCTACACCTTCCAGTGTCGCCGCATGACGCGCTTTAATCACGGGCGTGTCTTTTTTGCGGGAGACTGCGCGCATCAAGTCTCACCGTTCGGTGCGCGCGGCGCGAACTCAGGCGTGCAAGATACGGACAATCTGGTCTGGAAATTGAAGCTCGTAATGGACGGCAAGGCGCCGGCATCGCTACTGGATACCTACTCCGACGAGCGCACGTGGGCCGCCGACGAGAACATCATGAACTCGACGCGCTCCACCGATTTCATTACGCCAAAGAGCGCGGCGAGCAAGACGCTACGCACAGCCGTCCTGCAACTCGCGCAGCGCCACGCGTTTGCCCGTAAGCTGGTGAACTCGGGCCGCCTGTCCGTGCCCGCGTTCTACAGTTCATCCAACCTCAACACGCCCGACGTCGATGCATTTGCGAGCCACATGGAACCCGGTGCCCCAATGGAAGACGCGCCCGTACAGGTCGACGGCACGGCGTCGTGGCTTCTCGATGAAGTCGGCAATCGCTTTCAACTCCTGATCTACTCGGCGCACCCGAATCACCTCGACGCTGCGACGCTTGCGATGCTGAGCAACGGAGCGATTTCGGTTGAGCCGATCATCGTCTCGCCGCATGATCAACCGCTCCCAGGCGTTCGCTCGCTGCACGACTACAAAGGCCGTTTCGCACAGCGCTACGATGCGAAGGATGGTTCGGTGTTTTTGGTGCGTCCAGATCAACACGTCTGCGCGCGGTGGCGCTCGTTGGACATCGCACGCGTCAACGCAGCCGTGGCGCGCGCTACCTGCAACGCTTGATCGGAAAGGATGACTATGAAGCTTCACCTCGAACCCAATTTCAGTGAAACAGGCAAACGCTACTACCGTGACTTTTCACCAGGTGACGATTTCTACCAACTGCTGATCGACACCCACCGCGATCTCACGGACGAACAAAGCGCGCTTCTGAACGCGAAACTCGTTCTGCTTCTCGCCAATCACGTCGGCGACATTTCGATCCTGCGCGAAGCGATGTCGCTGGCGCGCGAAGACGTCTAGTTCAATCAACTTCGGCCGCGGCAAAGCCGCTCCTACAACGACACAGGCAAGGAGAATCCTCATGCTCGTACAAAGACTTCATCACGTAGCGTATCGGTGCGTCGACGCTAAGCAAACGGTCGAGTGGTACAAAAAGCACCTCGACATGGACTTCGTCTTGGCGATTGCTGAAAACCAAGTGCCATCGACCAAAGCGCCCGATCCCCACATGCACATCTTCCTCGACATGGGCGGCGGCAACATTCTCGCCTTCTTCGAGTTGCCGGGCAGCCCACCGATGGATCGCGACCACAACACACCAAACTGGGTGCAGCATCTCGCGATGAAGGTCGACTCGGTCGATACGCTTCTCAAAACCAAAGCGCGCCTCGAGGCCAGTGGTATTGAAGTCGTCGGCCCGACGGACCACACGATCTTCAAATCGATTTATTTCTTCGATCCAAGCGGCCATCGGCTCGAGCTTGCCGCGGACACGGGTACTCCGAAGATGGCAAAAATGCTCGACGAAGTGAAGTGGGACATGCTTAACGAATGGAGCCAAACCAAGCGTGCCCCAGAACACGCACGCTGGATGCACGACGGAAGTATGGCGAGCGAAACCACCGCGTAAGTCACCCCCCGCGCCGCCCACATCGCCCGCCGCTAACGACAACCCGCATATCTTCTTCTGATGACCATCGCACTCAACGAAACTCACGACGCATCTTTACGCAGTTGGGTCACCTCCGCTAACGACGGAAACACTGACTTCCCAATTCAGAACTTACCGTTCGCGGTGTTTCGACGAGCTGGCTCGAGCGAAGCGTTTCGTGGCGGCGTTGCGATCGGAGACCAGGTGCTCGACCTCGCAGCGCTACGGGCTGCGGGACTGCTCACCGGTGATGCTGCTGGCGCATGCGCTGCCGCAGCGAAACCATCGCTCAACGATTTCATGGCGATGGGCAGCACGGCGTGGTCGGCGCTCCGTCTCGCGCTGTCGCGATTGCTGCGCGTTGGCGCAGCGCAAAAGGCATCAGTACAAGCGTGCCTGCTTGCTCAGCGCGACGTTGAATACTCCGTGCCCGCGAAGATTGGCGATTACACGGATTTCTTCACGTCCATTCATCACGCCACGAACGTCGGCAAATTGTTCAGGCCTGACAATCCGCTGCTTCCAAATTACAAATGGGTGCCCATTGCGTATCACGGGCGCGCCTCGTCGATTGGCGTATCGGGCGAGTCGTTGCATCGACCCGTCGGCCAAGTCTGCGGTGCGGGGCAAACGGTGCCCGTTGTGCAGCCGTCTAGGCGCCTCGACTTCGAGTTGGAGCTTGGCATCTGGATTGGCACCGGTAACGCGCAAGGCAAACGCATCAAGGTCGCAGACGCGGAAGCGCATGTGTTCGGTCTGTGTTTGCTCAACGACTGGTCAGCGCGCGACGTACAAGCTTGGGAATATCAACCACTCGGCCCCTTTCTCGCAAAAAACTTCGGCACCACGATTTCGCCGTGGATCGTCACGATGGAGGCGCTTGCGCCATTTCGCGCGCCATTCACTCGTGCGGCTAGCGACCCACAGCCGCTTCACTACCTCGACGCACCGGCCGTATGGCAGTCTGGCAGCATTGATATTCAACTCGACGTGCTGCTTGAGACCGAGAAAATGCGTGCCGCCAAACAAAGTGCGCAGCCTCTCGCGCGCAGCAACTTTGTCGAGAGCTATTGGACCGTGAGCCAAATGGTGGCGCATCACACGGTCACCGGCTGCAATCTCCAACCCGGTGATTTGTTTGGCAGCGGAACGATGTCTGGACCCACTGACGAATCGCGTGCGAGCCTGCTCGAACTGACCGTTGGCGGCAAAGAGCCAATCACGTTGGCGACCGGTGAGACACGCACATTCCTCGAAGATGGTGATGCTGTGATCCTACGCGCGCACTGCGAAAAAGTTGGCGCTGCGCGCATCGGCTTTGGTGAGTCGTACGGGCGAATTGTTCCCGCGATTGACCTCACGTAACACGGGTTTTCGCTAGGCCGCGTTCGCGGCACAGGTTCTAGCATCATTGCTGCATCAAAAATACCAACGGAGGAACATATGAAATCACCCAACCTAAAAGCTCTCGCGATCGGCGTGGCGGCGCTATTTGCGGCGTCACTGAATGCGCAAGAGATCACGCTTAAGGTTTCGCACTTCTGGGCACCGGGCGCAATGGCCCCGACAAAGTTGATCCAACCTTGGTGCGACAAAATCAACAAAGAATCCGCGGGCAAACTCAAGTGCCAAATCTATCCCGCGATGCAGCTGGGAGGCACTCCGGCACAGCTGATCGACCAAGGCAGAGATGGCATTGCTGACATCGTGTACACGCTGCCCGGTTACACCGCTGGCCGATTCCCGTTGATGGAAGTCTTTGAGCTGCCGTTCATGAACTTGAACGCCGAATCCTCGTCGCAAGCGGTGTGGGATTACTACCTCACCACGCCCGCGGTGCAAAAGGAATTCACCGGAATCAAGCCACTCGCGTTTCACGTGCACGACGAGGGCTATGTGCACACGAAAGACAAGCAAATCAAGACGCTGGCCGACTTCAAGGGCCTGAAGATGCGCGCGCCGACGCGGCAGACCAACAAGCTCTTGTCGAAACTCGGCGCTACACCGGTGGCGATGCCACTTCCTGCGCTACCTGAGTCGATCAGCAAAGGCGTGATTGATGGATTCCTGCTGCCTTGGGAAGTGATACCTAGCGTGAAGCTTCAAGAGATGGTGAAGTTCCATTCCGAGACTGATCCGAAAGAGCGCGCGTTGTACAGCGCCGTGTTCATCATGGGCATGAATCCCGCGAAATACGATTCGTTGCCGGCCGATCTGAAAAAAGTGATCGACAACAACTCCGGTGCCGCGCTCGTGAAGCACATCGGCAAGACGTGGGACGAGTCGGCGGTAGCGGGGCGGAAAGCGGCAGAGGAGCGCAAGAACACGTTCTATACGATTCCTGCGGCGGAACTCGCGAACTGGCGTAGCGCTTCAGCAGGTCTCTATGACGAGTGGGTTACCGAGATAACCGCCAAAGGCCATGACGGCAAAGCGCTGCTCGCCAAAGCACAATCGCTCGTCAAAAAGTACGAAAAATAACTAATGCGCCATGACGCGGCGATACGCGTCGCGCGTCTTCGAGGTGAGCAGAATGCGTGGGCTAGCATAGGCGCATTCACTACCTCGGAGCGCACGTGGCCACATTTTTGTTGACCGACTTCGACGCGAAAGATTTTCGGCTCGAAGAGAAGCTCTTTGCCGACGCCAGTATGCGTTTCGTTACGGCGCAAGCAAAGACTGAAGACGACGTCATCCGGGCCGCGATCGCGTGCCGCGCCGATGGTCTATTGATCCAATACGCGCCCGTCACGGAACGCGTTCTCACTGCGTTGCCACACGTCGGCATTTGTTCTCGTATCGGCGCAGGCTTTGATACGGTCGATCACGTCGCCTGTGAAAAACTCGGCGTGTGGCTCGCAAACTCGCCCGACTACGGCGTGGGCGAAGTCGCCACCCACGCGCTCGCGCTCGCTCTCGACATCATTCGCGGCACGACGTTTCACACGGCGGACATTCGCGCGGGGAAGTGGCATTACGAATCGAATGGCAAGCGACGCCGGGCAACCGAGATGACGCTGGGGATTGTGGGACTCGGACGGATCGGCAAGCGCATGGCGCACGTTTCGCGCAATCTCTTCAAGCGTGTCGTCGCTTACGACCCGTACTTGATAGACGGCGATTTTCCAGCGTTCGTTGAACGCTCACGCGACTTGCATGACCTGTTCGCGCAGGCTGACATCGTGTCGCCTCATGTGCCACTCAACGATGAGACGCGCGGCATGATTAACGCCCAGTGCTTCGCCGCGATGAAGCGCGGAGGCTACATCGTTAACACTTCGCGTGGAGCTGTAATCAACATCCCCGATTTGCTAACGGCGCTCGACACAGGCCAACTCGATTCGGCGGGCCTTGACGTCCTCCCCGTCGAACCTGCTCGTCCGGGTGAGCCGCTCACGGAACATCCGCGCGTGGTGCTCACGCCTCACTCAGCGTTTTATTCGGTCGAGAGCGAAATCGAATTGCGCACCAAGGCCGCGCGCAATTTGATCACCTGGGCGAAGACAGGTCGTCCCGACTACCCCGTCGTAAGAGGCACGCGCACGCTAGCTTGAGTCGTCACGCGCTATGCTTGCCTCCTGGCTTCCCACCTTGCAACACTATGAAATCACTCGTCTGCAAACAGTTCGGCCCCATTGATGATTTGCTGATTGAGGAAGGCCCAATACCGGTTGCGGGTCCTAACAAAGTGGTGATCAACGTGAAAGCTGCGTCGCTGAACTTCCCCGACGCGTTGATGGTGCAGGGCCTTTACCAGATCAAACCGCCCACCCCATTCGTCCCCGGCGCGGAGTATGCCGGTGTCGTACATGCGGTCGGCGAGGGCGTGACGCACATCAAACCCGGAGACCGCGTCGCTGCGTTCACCGGATATGGCGGCTTCGCCGAATACTCGGTGGCCGACGCGACGCGCGTGATGCCACTGCCACCATCGATGAGCTTCGAGCAAGGCGCCGCGTTTGTGCTCACCTACGCCACCTCCTATCACGCGCTCAAAGACGTAGCGAATTTGCAGCCCGGCGAAACGCTTCTGGTGCTGGGTGCAGCCGGCGGCGTCGGGACAACGGCCATTCAACTGGCGAAGCTCATGGGTGCAACCGTCATCGCCGCCGCCTCAAGCGCCGAGAAGCTCGCGTTATGCACTTCTCTCGGTGCCGATCACATCGTTAACTACGCGGCCGCGGATTGGCGCGAACAGGTCAACGCTATCGTCGGGAAGAAAGGTGTTGATGTGGTCTACGACGCCGTCGGCGGGGCGTACGCCGAACCTGCACTGCGCTGCGTAGGCTGGCGCGGCCGCTACCTCGTGGTGGGATTTGCTGCGGGTGACATTCCGAAAATCCCACTCAATCTCGCCCTGCTCAAAGAGCGGCAAATTTTGGGCGTCTATTGGGGCGACAGTGTCGCCGCGAACCCGAAAGGACACCTCGCCAACATGCGTCAGTTGGGGCAATGGTTTGAAGCCGGAAAGATTGCGCCGAGCATCACCGAAACCGTGCCGCTCGAAGGCACCGTTGATGCCCTCAAACGCTTGTCATCGCGCAACGCGATGGGCAAGATCGTCGTCCAGCTATAGGCTAATACCAGCTCAGCGCAGACCGTTGTCATAGTGCATGAGGTACCAGAAAAATCGGTTCTCATTGCGCAGTGGTTCACTTCACAAAATTGACCACTAGAATCCGGCATCGCGCCATTTAGCGCGCGTATCAGGTGGCACCACCTGCAACATTTCGACCACCCGATTGAAGTTTCATTTCTCGACGCTACGGTCAGCTTTGCTGGTACCGTTTGTAGGCCTTACTGTGCTGCTGACGCTGGCGATCAGCGCGCTTTTCTATTTCACCGGCCTGCGCGGTGTGGAAGCGTTTTCTTCGCGCATGCTGCAAGACGTCGCCTATCGCGTCAACAACGCCACGATTGAGCACCTATCGTCTGCTCATGTCGTGCTCGAAGCAGCAGCGCCGGATGCGCGGCGTTTTATGCCACGCGCCGAGAAAGCGATCGCATTGTTATCCCCGCAATCCTTCGAGCAATTGGAGCCGCGCCTATGGCATGCGTCGGGACTATTTCCGGACAAGAACGGATACGTTTTTTTCGGGGCCGCGGACGGCCGATTCATCGGTATCAGCCGATCGGCCTCCGGGGTCGAGCTACGTCTCAAAGCCACGCCAACAGGCCCGCGCGTCGCATACCAAACCGATGCGCCGGGAGTACGCGGCGCGGAGTTGCACCGCGACGCACTCGATCCCGTCTCGCGCCCTTGGTACAAAGCCGCGCTAGCGCGCAAGGCGCCCGCGTGGTCCCCTGTATACGCGTCGACAAGCTCCAAGGAATTGAAGATCACGTTGGCAAAGCCCATGCTCGATGCGTCGGGCGGCTTACTCGGCGTTATCGCGACCGATGTCACTCTGCGGAATTTGGCGGAGTTCGTGCGTTCACTGAAAGTGAGCAAGACGGGCGTTGCGTTTGTCGTGGAATCCTCGGGCGAATTGATCGCGACGTCCAGCAACGAATCGCTGCTAACCGGCAACGCACCGGAGCAGCGCCGCCTCAAGGCGAACGAAAGCGCAAATGCACAAGTACGCGCTGCGTACGCGTCCTACGTGCAATCCAAAACGAATGAAAACGCGCAAGCGGCGTCGGCGCTCGTCGAGTCGACGCTAGTCTCGCAATTTCGAAACGACGACGGCCTTGTTGATCTCGCGGCAACTCCTCTTCGTGACACCGCCGGACTCGACTGGACGATCATCGTGGCGCTGCCGCGACAAGATTTCATGGGCGAACTCCAACGAACGCTGTGGCAGAACATCGCCATAGGGCTGTTGGCCGTGTGCGCGGCCATTGGTTTTGGGCTGTGGCTCACGATTCGCATCGTTCGGGACGTCAATCGCCTTTCCGAGGCGACACACTTGCTTGCCAGTGGGCAAGCCCCCACGGAACTCAAGCTAAACCGCCATGACGAGCTTGGATCGATGGCGCGCACGATGTATCAACTCTCCGATCATTTGCTGAACGATCCGCTTACCGGCGCACTGAATCGACACGCGTTTGATCGGCGGTTCACCGCGTTGGCTAACGGCGACGCGGCGGGGCGCACGCCTCCATTTGCGCTGGTGTTCGTCGATCTGGATCGCTTCAAATTGGTCAACGATCAGTACGGTCACGCGATGGGCGACGCCGTATTGGCGATTACGGCGCAACGTTTGGCGAGTGTGCTTCGCAGTGGTGACGTGTTGGGACGCTTTGGTGGCGACGAATTTCTTCTGATCCTTGCCGGGATTGCCGACACGTCGGCGCTTCAATCTGCGCTACAAAAACTGCGCGAAGCATTGGAGCCGCCGATCAGCGTTGCTGGTCAAACCATCGTTGTTCGCGCGTCGTGTGGCGGCGCGTTGTTCCCCGACGATGGAGCGACACTAGACGCGCTCTCACGCACCGCCGACACTCGCATGTATCAAGTCAAGGCGGCGAACGCAGCAGCGCTGAAGTCGCCGTAATCGTCCGCGACCGCTTGTGCTTATCGGCCACGTTCCGCCGCGACGACCGCCTCGATCACGTCAGCTAGAACCACAGCGCGTGCCTGGTCGTCGATCTCGACAACCACAAGATACCCGACGTCCATTCCCCCCGACACGAACGCTTTGACCAGCGCGAGTTGGTCACTGTGCACGAGCGTTCCGTCGTCCTTCGACCAATACTCCATCGCGACCAAGCACCCCGCCGACGGCGCGTACGGGAAGAACGGCTCGCCGCGGTAGTACGCAGGATTCACCGTGTTGCCGTGCGCGAGAATTTCGTCGCGACCGGCATGGCCTGCGAGAAAAGCTTCTTTCATCGGGAAGTAGTCACGCCACGACGCGGGCAACAAACGCGCATATTGCGCATCAGTCCATTCGAGTTTGCGCGCCTCCTCCGCCGCCGCGTCAGTTGCGAAGTCGCGCAGCTCGGGTTGATCGAACAACGCAACGGGGGCCTCGACCGGCAACATCGACTCCAGATACGGCGTTGGTCCGATCCAACGATTGGTCGCGGTGCCCGTGCCGCGAATCACGAACACGCCTTGCGGCGTATTGCCGTTGGTGATCGTGCCTGGCAGATTAGTGCGCGCCATCGCCAGCTGCGCGACATTGAAATAGCTGCCGTCGCTGTTGCGCACAAATCGCCCATCTGCACCGCGCACCAACGCGAGACCGCTGTGCTCGCGCAGGCGGCGCTGAAAACTAAACACAACCGGATAGCCTGGCTTGATAGTCGCCGAGAGCAAATCCACAAGCGGCGGCCGCTTCGATAGATCGTCGCGCGGATCAAATTGCAGACGACGACTGAGCGCGCGAAGGCGCGGCCCCGTCTCCCAATTGGCGAAGTTCTCGCGCATGCGCGAGGAAATCCACTCACGCTGCGCCGCGTTGTCGCTGGTCTTTAAGAGCGTGTAAGCGGCAATCGCGAATTCGCGCGGCGTGCGAATTCTTGGAATCAAGTCCGGCAGCAAAGGCGCGACTTCTTTCGCAAACAACGCGTGCGCCACGCTCAGCAAAGCGCGTTGGTACGCGGGCGGCTTGTTATGCGCGCCGGGCAACAACGCAAGGAGCGTCGCCCGCGCAGCGTCCAGCTCGACGTTGAAGTGCGCAGTGGCCGACAACGCGGCGGGAATCTTCTCGTCTGCTTCCGCACCCGGCGGCAACGCAAATGCCGCACGGATTTTCGCGACCTCGTCGTCAAACACTGCGCGCTCGCCCACACTGGACGTAAGCGCCGCGCTCATCGCCGCGGGCCGCAGCGCCACCAGTTCCGGCACGGTTCGTCGCGCAGCACCCGATGGGTCTACGCTGCGCGACGGCGACGCACAACCTGCGAGCACCAACACACCAACGACGGCGACGAACATCGACGCAGTGGAACTAAAGCTAAGACGCGAATGCATCAAGGGCTAACTTTCAGAAGTGGAAATCATGGCGGAGCGCGCGCATCGCGACGGCAGTGGATCGTCGTCGACGGCGCGACGAAAAACGCATGGTATCGCGCGATGCGCCGTGTGACGCCCGCGACGAATGGTGGCTGAAATGCTGTCAACAGCTTTTTGCGCTTAACGACTGTTCCACGGCGCACACAGCCATTTTTTTACAATCTTGACTTTATCGAAAAATTGCACGTAACGACCGCCCGTCAGCCGTTTAAGTCAAAAAGCTGTACGCGGCATTCGTCCACCCATAACCGCCCGATAGACTCACAACAAAGTCACGGCAACCGACCGCATGAGGAGAAGCCCGAACCATGACCGCCACCACGTTAGATGCTAAAGCCACTCCCCGCGGACGCTTTCCGCACATACGCCGCGCCGGTGATTTTCTCTTTGTGTCTGGCACGAGTTCACGGCGCAAAGACAATTCGTTTGCTGGCGTCGAGGTCGACGCGCTCGGAACCACCAAGCTCGACATTCGCGCGCAGACACGCGCCGTCATCGAGAACATTCGCGACATTCTTGCGGCCGAGGGCGCGACGCTGGCGGACTGCGTTGAGATTACAAGCTATCTGGTGGACATGAACGATTTCGGTGGCTACAACGAAGTGTGGGCTGAGCATTTCGACCACAACGGCCCGACGCGCACGACCGTTGCGGTGCATCAACTGCCACACCCGCACCTTCGTATTGAAATGAAGGCTGTCGCCTACAAACCAAAATGATCGAACGAGGAACCCTATGATCGAGCCGTACACCACCGTTGATTTCCCGAACTGGCTCGTGAACAACGCGCATCTGTTGAAGCCACCCGTTGGCAACCAGCAGATCTGGCCCGGCACCGACTTCATCGTCACCGTGGTCGGCGGCCCGAATCAACGCGTCGATTTTCACGACGATCCGCTCGAAGAATACTTTTGGCAATTTAAAGGCAACGCGTTTCTCAACATCATGGACCGCGGCAAGCGTGACCGCATCGAGCTTAAAGAGGGCACGATGTACCTGATGCCTCCGCATCTGCGCCACTCACCGCAACGCCCAGAACCTGAGTCTCGCTGTCTAGTCATTGAACGCGCCCGTCCCGTCGGCCTCCTCGACGGCTTCGAGTGGTACTGCAATAAATGCGACGGTCTCGTGCATCGCATAGAAGTTCAACTGCAAAGCATCGTCGATGATTTGCCGCCGCTGTATGACGCGTTCTTCGCGAGCGAAAAGGCACGCACATGTCCGCATTGCGGGACGGTGCATCCGGGGAAGAAGTAGGGGACTAGTCCCCTCTCCCCCGGAGGGAGAGGGTTAGGGTGAGGGGGCGGGTGGAACGAGGT
>JAKPSO010000738.1 GCA_029571495.1 Pseudomonadota bacterium | reverse complement strand
GTGTTCGGCGCGATCATGCCGGCGTTCGTTGGCTTCGCGAACTGGATGCTTCCGCTCCAGTTGGGTGCCCCGGATATGGCGTTTGCTCGCATGAACAACTGGTCATTCTGGTTGCTCCCACCGGCTGCGATTCTGCTCGTGGCGTCTCTTTTCGTACCCGGTGGCGCCGCCGCTGCCGGTTGGACGATGTACCCCCCACTCACGATCCAAGGCGGGATCGGCATGGATATGTCGATATTCGCCGTTCATATCCTCGGCGCGTCGTCGATCATGGGATCGATCAACATCATCACCACCATCCTGAATCTGCGCGCTCCAGGCATGACGATGATGAAGCTGCCGATGTTTGCATGGACGTGGTTGATTACGGCGTTCTTGCTGATTGCCACGATGCCTGTCTTGGCCGGCGCGGTTACGATGCTTCTCACGGATCGTCATTACGGCACGACATTCTTCAATGCTGCGGGCGGCGGCGATCCGGTCATGTTCCAGCACATCTTCTGGTTCTTCGGTCATCCAGAGGTGTACATCATCGCGTTGCCAGCGTTTGGTGTTGTGTCACAAGTTATTCCTGCGTTCTCGCGCAAACCGCTCTTCGGTTATTCGTCGATGGTTTACGCGACCGCGTCGATCGCCATTTTGTCGTTCATCGTATGGGCCCACCATATGTACACGACGGGCCTGCCGATGGCGGGTCAGCTGTACTTTATGTACGCAACCATGCTGATCGCCGTGCCCACCGCCTGCAAAATTTTCAATTGGCTGGCGACGATGTGGCGCGGCTCGATCACACTTGAGACGCCGATGCTCTTCTGCCTTGGCTTTTTGTTCCTGTTCACGCTGGGTGGCTTCACCGGGCTCGTGCTCTCGCTGACGCCGGTTGATATCCAACTGCACGATACCTACTACGTCGTGGCGCATTTCCACTACGTCATGGTGGCTGGTGCACTGTTCTCCGCTTTTGCCGCTGTCTACTACTGGGGACCCAAGTGGACCGGCTGGATGTACGAGGAAAAGCTCGGCAAGATTCACTTCTGGTGGTCTTTGATCGCATTCAACGTCACGTTCTTCCCGCAGCACTTCCTCGGTCTAGCTGGTATGCCGCGCCGGATTCCAGACTACAACATGCAGTTCGCTGAGTGGAATATGGTTTCGTCGATTGGCGCGTTCGCGTTCGGCTTTGCTCAGGTGTTCTTCTTGATCGTGGTTCTACGCATGATCTCCGGCAAGAGCGGCATTCGTGCGGCAGCCAAGCCGTGGGACGGTGCAGAAGGCCTCGAATGGACGGTTCCGTCGCCGGCACCGTATCACACGTTCGAAACGCCGCCAGTCGTCAAATAGTCGATGGAGCAAGACCTTCAAGCAAAGACAGCGGCGGCCGCACTGCGTCGCCGCAACCTGCTTACCGGGCTAGTTCTCGGCGGCGTGGCGCTATTCTTTGCGGTCTCGGTTTGGTATTCCAAACTGGGTTGATGAGGGCCTGACTCGATCATGTTTTTTCGCGAAAACCAAACGATGTTCCGCAAACTCGCTGTCTTCGTGGCAGTGATGTTCGCGTTTGGTTTCGCCTTGGTCCCGATCTACAAGAAGATTTGCGAAGTAACGGGCGTAAACGATTTCATGCGTCCCGAGCAACTGAAAAATTCGCAGGTAGACACCTCACGAGTTGTTCGCGTGGAGTTCGACGCGAACATTCAGCATTTGCCGTGGACCTTCAAACCGGAAGTTCGTTCTATGAACGTTCATCCCGGCGAGTTGACGACAGTGAACTACGAAGTGCGCAACACACAGCATCGCGCAATGACTGGCCAAGCAGTGCCGAGCTACGGCCCAACGATTGCTGCCGAGTACTTCAAAAAACTCGAATGCTTTTGTTTCGCGAAGCAAACTTTTGCTGCCGATGAAGTTCGGCAAATGCCCGTGGTGTTTGTCGTTGATCGCAAATTGCCGGCAGACGTCAACACCATCACGTTGTCGTACACATTTTTCGAAATGCCAGGTTCAGGCCCTGCCGCCGTGGAGGTGCCTGCGGGCAACCTTGACGCGCCGTCAAGCCGAAAGCTGCCGGGCTAGTTATTCACCGTTTAGAGATTCATTTAGCGAGTTCCCATCATGAGCGCCCCACACTCCGCCTCGTCTGACAAATATTTCGTCCCTTCGCCATCGTACTGGCCGGTGATCGGCAGCACTGCGCTGCTGACACTCGCCTTCGGCGCCGTGGGTACGATGAATCATCTGTCGTGGGGCTTCACTGTTCTCGGTATCGGCTTCGCGATATTGATCTACATGTTGTTCGGCTGGTTTGGCACGGTGATCAAAGAAAGCGAAGGCCGACTCTACGGCAAGAACGTTGACCGTTCGTTCCGCTGGAGCATGAGCTGGTTCATCTTCTCCGAAGTGATGTTCTTTGCAGCCTTCTTTGGCGCATTGGGTTACGCCCGCATGCATTCGGTGCCTGATCTTGCCAGCGTTGACGCCAAATTGCTGTGGCCCGACTTCGCTGGCACTTGGCCCACTGCCGGACCGTTCATCAAAGAGGCGTTCTCGCCGATGGCCGCTTGGGGCATTCCGGCGATCAACACGGCATTGCTCCTGACGTCCGGCGTGACGCTCACCATTGCTCATCACGCGCTCATCGAGAATAAGCGCAGCAAACTGATTGTTTGGCTGGCGGCAACGATCGCGCTCGGCGCGTTGTTCCTGGGCCTCCAAGTGTACGAATACATGCATGCCTACAGTGAATTCAATTTGAAGCTCACGTCTGGCATTTTTGGATCGACGTTCTACATGCTTACCGGCTTCCACGGCTTCCACGTGACTGTCGGTGCAATCATGTTGTCGGTGATTTTGTTCCGCGCAATGCGCGGACATTTCGACGCGCAGCACCACTTCGCGTTTGAAGCAGCCGCTTGGTACTGGCACTTCGTTGACGTCGTTTGGCTGGGCTTGTTCGTTATCGTCTACATGCTCTGACGAGCGCTCAAGCTGTACACCCGAAAAACAAAGGCGGCCATTGGCCGCCTTTGTGCTTGTTGGGACGGGTACGCGAAAGCTACCGGCCGACGCCGTTGGGCCCTATCAGGCCAAACTTGTAACTGGCCATCAAGCACACAAATAAACCGACAGAAATCGCTACGCGTATCGTCAGTGCGCGCAGCATACGCTTCGAGCCCTGTCCTCCGTCCTTGAAAAGATAGACCAACGCGGACGCCATTGAGGCGACAATCGCGACCAAACACAAAATGACTAACCAGCGCATCACTGCATTGTAAAGAGCCGACGTTGCCAACTTCCTTGCCGACAGAAACGCGACCGCCGCCGCAACGACGCTTCCGCCCAAAATGGTGGGCGGCGGTGCTGGCGCTCGCCTTCGTGGCGGTCACTATTCGCCTTGGCAATTGGCAGGGCGACCGCGCCGCCTACAAACAATCGCAACAAGCGCAACTCGATGCCGCTATCAACAGCGCCGCAATCACTCCGCGAGTGCTATTCAGTGCCGAACAACCGGCAACAGCACTTCGCTACCGAAAAGTCTCGCTCGCGGGTCGATTCGTCGATGACAAGTTGTTTTTCGTCGACAACCGAATTCATGAAGGAAAGGCTGGCTACGCCCTGCTGCAACTGTTTCGCACATCGAACGAAACTGGGCCGACCCGCAACGTCCTCGTTGATCGAGGGTGGGTGCTGGCGCCGCCGGATCATGCGAAATTGCCCACAGCGGATACTCCCGCAGGCGAAGTACAAATCAGCGCCCAGGTGAACCAACCGCCATCGCGAAATCCCGGCACGCTCGCGAATGGCAACTCAATAAATCGGCTGAACTACGTCAATATCGACGAACTGTCGAAACAAATCGGACTGTCGCTTGAACCGTACATTCTCGAACAGGTCGGTGGTCCGGGGTTTACCGGCGCCGCGCGCGCCGCACCGGGTGCCAACTTCGAGAAAAATATCGCATACCAAGTACAGTGGTACGCGTTCGCTGCACTCGCCATCATCATCTTTTTTGTACTCAGCTTTCGAAAACAGGACGTCGCTTGAAATCCACGAACAAAATGATCCTGCTCGTCGCGGTGGTGTGTGCCGCGCCATTTGTGTCGGCATGGATTGCGTACTACTTCGTCAAACCCTCTGGCGGTAACAGTTACGGCGAACTCCTTCCGACGCGACCGCTCACGCAAGTGACCATCCCTGGCGAAACCACTCCCGAGTCGCCAAAGGCCAAATGGCGGATGGTCCTGATGTTTCCCGATGCCTGTGGCAAGCCCTGCGAGGATCTTCTCTATTCCACGCGTCAAGCGCGAACCATGCTCGGCCGCGACAAAGACAGGGTGCTGCGCGTCGTTGTCGCGAACGACAAATTGCCTGCGGACGTCACAGCTGCCAATCCCGACGTGATTGTGCTTCCAACAGGGGCGTCACAAGTGCCCACCGACTGGCGCGCTCAGCTCGACCGCGGCGTACTCTTGATTGACCCAATCGGCAATCAAGTCATCCTCTGGTCGCGCAGCCCCGACATCAAAAAACTTCACAACGACCTCGCGCGCTTACTTCGCGCCTCAAGGATCGGGTAGGGCGCCGCGTGGGATCCTCTGAGCTTCAACAACCGTCGACTTCTTCGCGCTGGCGCGACTACTGGGTCGTCACCAAGCCGCGTGTGACGCTGCTCGCGGTCTTTACGTCGTTCATCGGCATGTTGTTGGTGGACACACAGCTGCCGCCAATGAGCGTGATCGTGGGCGGATGCGTCGGCATTGCGTTACTGGCGGGCGCGAGCTTTGCTATGAATTGTCTGCTCGAAGCGGCGGTCGATTCGCGTATGAAGCGCACCAATTGGCGACCGTCCGCGCAGGGCACCTTGTCCACCGCGCAAATCGTCGCCTTTGCGCTGGTGCTCGGTGCGATTGGCAGCGCTGTGTTGATCGTCACCACCAATGTGCTGACCTGGGGGCTGACGCTGGGAACGTTCTTCGGCTATGCGTTCATTTACACACTGTACTTGAAGCCCAACACACCGCAAAACATCGTCATTGGTGGGGCGGCGGGCGCCATGCCACCAATTTTGGGCTGGACCGCCGTAGCCAATGACGTCTCCGCCGCGCCGCTGCTGCTTTTCCTCATCATCTTCGCGTGGACACCGCCGCACTTCTGGGCGCTCGCGCTGTACCGGCAAGAAGACTACGAAAAATCGGGCCTACCTATGCTGCCCGTTACGCATGGCCGCGACTTCACGCTGTTGCACATGCTGCTCTACACATTCCTGCTGCTCGCAGTGTCGCTGCTACCCGTGGCGATTCGCATGAGCGGCGCGATCTACGGCGTCGCAGCGCTGGTGCTCGGGTTACGCTTCATTCAGTTGGTGTGGCAGTTGCGAAAAAATTACACCGACCAAAAATCGCGCGCCGTGTTTCGCTTTTCGGTGACCTACCTTGCCGTGCTGTTTGCGGCACTGCTGCTGGATCACTACCTGAAATAGC
This sequence comes from Pseudomonadota bacterium, assembly GCA_029571495.1. Lineage (GTDB taxonomy): Bacteria > Pseudomonadota > Gammaproteobacteria > Burkholderiales > Casimicrobiaceae > Casimicrobium. The sequence goes on along the minus strand of JAKPSO010000738.1, from coordinate 4,229 downwards.
CGCAACAGCTTTTTTGTAAAAACGGCCGCTGATAAGCCGATTACGCGCGATTTTGCGAGAAGTCGACAATTCGCCTCTTGGCCCTAAAGAGCATACGTGGCGGCCGTTACACCGAAAAAGCCAACACGTGCGGTTACAGATGCGCGAGCGCGGCGCCTAAAGCTCCACCATCTCGAAGTCGTCCTTGCGCGCTCCGCACTCGGGGCACGTCCAGTTCATCGGAACGTCGTCCCACTTCGTGCCCGCTGCGATGCCATCTTCGGGGCAACCCGCGGCTTCGTCGTAGATCCAACCGCAAATCAGGCACATGTACTTTTTCATAACGCGTTCGAGAGGAAAGTCGAGGAAACCGCGCGATTGTAGGTGAAGGAGACGCTGAACAAATCCCTGCGAGCATCGCATCCTTGATTTGGGCGAACCGCTTCGTCGAAAATGCTCGCAATAGCGTGCTATTGCTCTGCTTTTCGTCTCGCGCTTCATCCCAACTCAAGGCGCGCTGCCTCGGCAGAGATTTTTTCGGTGTCTCCTTGCGCTCGTTGAACCTCTTCGCCAAACTAGAATCATAGGTTGACGACGAACAAAGACGGGGTGGCCTTGGTGGAAATCGCAGAAGTGCAAAGAGCAGGAGCGCAGGGCGCGCCTTCGGCCCCTGCCGCCCCAAGACCGCACCGCAAACTCGGCGCGATCCTGCTCGAAAAAGGCAAGATCATTGAGGCCGAGCTCGAGCGCGCGCTGCGCCTACAAGCCGCGTCCGCCCGCCCCGACAAACTCGGCAATCTACTCGCGACGTTGGGCATCGTCTCCGCACGCGATATCGCACAGGCGCTCGCCGATCAGTCCGGGTTGCCGTTTGCAGAAACGTCCGCCTTCCCCGAAATGCCGATTCTCGAAGAGCGCATCTCCGCGCGTTTCCTGCGCGACGCACGCGCCTTGCCGATCGAAGAAGACGAAGACTCGCTCACGCTTGCCGTGGCCGATCCGTCGGATGAGTTCGTGCGTCACTCGTTCGAGCTCGTCACCAACCGCACGGTCCATCGCGTCGTTGCTGTCGGCACCGACATCGACGCCGCGATTGAACGCCTTTACGGCGGTGGCCGCACGGCCGTCGGGCAACTTACCGAAGGCGATCTCGAAGCGCGCCTCGATGCCGACGCGCTCGGCGACGATGTTCAGCAACTGAAAGATTTGGCCTCCGAAGCGCCGGTGATTCGGCTCGTGAGCCTCATCATCACCAACGCGCTCGATGGTCGCGCGTCCGACATTCACGTCGAACCGTTCGAAAACCGGCTGATCGTGCGCTATCGCATCGACGGCGTGCTGCACGAAATTGAATCGCCGCCAAAGCGTCTCGCCGCGGCCGTGATTTCGCGCATCAAAATCATGGCTAACCTCGACATCGCCGAGCGGCGCCTGCCGCAAGACGGCCGCATTCGTTTGCGCTTGCAAGGCAAAGACATTGACCTTCGCGTCTCCACAGTGCCGACGATGCATGGCGAGAGCGTCGTGATGCGTATTCTCGACAAAGGCGGCGTGCAGCTGAACTTCGAAAAACTGGGCTTCGCGCCGGACATTCTCGCGAAGTTCAAAGAAGCGCTCGCACAGCCCAACGGCATTTTGCTCGTCACCGGCCCAACGGGTAGCGGTAAGACGACGACGCTCTACACCGCGCTGGATGAACTCAATCAGCCCGACGTCAAAATTCTGACGGTCGAAGATCCGGTCGAGTATCAAATGGCCGGGATCAATCAGATTCAGGTCAAACCGCAAATCGACCTGACTTTCGCCAACGCACTGCGCTCGATCGTCCGGCAAGATCCAGACATCATCATGATCGGCGAAATTCGCGATTTGGAGACCGCCGAAATCGCCGTGCAAGCCGCGCTCACGGGCCACCTAGTGCTCTCCACGCTGCACACCAACGACGCGCCCGCCACGGTGAACCGCTTGATGGACATGGGCGTTGACGACTACTTGCTCACCAGCACGCTCGTCGGCGTGCTCGCGCAGCGCCTCGTGCGCACGTTGTGCCCGCACTGCCGCGAAGCGCACACGATGGACGCCGACGTCGCTAAAGAAATTGGCTTGAATCGCGTCATCGCCGATCCGCGCCCGGTCGTCTACAAAGCCATCGGCTGCACGCATTGTGGCAACACCGGCTTCACCGGCCGCCAATGTATCGCCGAGATGATGCCGCTGACCGAACCGATTCGTCGACTCATCATGCAAAAGGCCAATGCAAGCGAACTGCGCCGCGCTGCACTCGCCGAGGGCATGCTGCCTATGTATGACGACGGCCTCCGCAAAGTCGCCGCCGGCACGACGACCATCGAAGAAGTGCTTCGCGCGACGCGGGAAGGCTAAGCGGTGGCGCTCTACGCATTTGAAGCAGTCCGCCCGACTGGCGAGCCCGTCTCCGCGCAGATCGAAGCGGCCAACGAAGCCGAAGCGGTCGAACGCGTTCGCGACCAAGGCCTCATCCTGCTGCGCATGCAAACCGCGGCCGCAGCGGCGATGGCCTCGCACGAAAAACGCGCGAGTTCGAGTTTGTTTGGTCGTCTGTTCGCGTCGCGCAAAGTTAAGCGCGAACAAGTCATTGCGTTCACGCGCGACCTCGCGAACTTGATCGGCGCCGGGCTGCCGCTTGATCGCGCGTTTGAACTTTTGGTCGGCCTCGCCGACACCGGCCCGATGGCCTCGCTCTTGCAAGAGCTGCGAGATCGCGTGCGCAGTGGTAAGGCCCTCTCGCAAGCGCTCGCCGAGCACCCGAAAACGTTTGATCGCCTGTTCATCAACATGGTTCGCGCTGGCGAAGCCAGCGGCACGCTCGGCCCCGTGCTCGAGCGCATTTCCGAGTTTCAGGAGCGCAGCGCCGAGCTTCGGTCCAGCGTGCAATCGGCACTGATTTACCCGGTTGTGCTCGTGTGCGTTGCCATCGGCGCAGTGTTCACGATGATCTTTTTCGTGGTGCCGAAATTCGAGACCACGTTCAAGCAATTCGGCAAAGCGCTGCCGCCCGCGACTGAAAACCTCCTCGCGATTTCGCACTGGCTCCGAAGCGATGGCTGGATTTTGCTCATCGCCATCGCCGCGATCTTCATCCTCGTGCGTGGGCGTTTGCGTTCGCCGCAAGGGCAGCTCAATTGGCATCGCCGCAAGCTCACGCTGCCCGTGCTCGGCGACCTGTTCAGCAAGATTGAAGTTGCGCGTCTGGCGCGCACCTTGGGCACACTATTGGGCAACGGTGTTAGCCTGCTGCCAGCACTCACTATCGTTAAAGATACCGTGGACAATAGAGCGCTCGCCAATTCGCTCGACGGCGTGTTGGTGCGCCTCAAGGCAGGCCAAGGCTTCGCGCGACCGCTCATGGAGACGGGCTTGTACCCAAAACTCGCCGTGCACATGGTCGCCGTGGGCGAGGAAACCGGTCGTTTGGACAAGATGCTTTTGAAGGTCGCCGAGGTTTACGACGTCGAAGTCAACACCGCGCTCAAACGCGCGCTGGGCCTTATGGAGCCGATTCTGATTTTGACGCTAGCGGTCGTCGTCGGCGGCATCGTCTTCGCGTTGATGAGCGCTTTGCTTGGAATGACGGAATTTAATGGCTAGAGCGCGGTCACACTTAGCGTGCGCGTTGTTTGCGTTACAACTTTTGCGCGCTACCGACTTCTGAAAGGCCGTTTGAGGCTGTTTTTCTGTTAAGTCGACTTAGTCGAAAAAATGCCGAAAACCGCCATTACAATGCCGTTCGATAGAAAAAGTTACTAATTTCAACCGAGAACCACGATTCACGGCCGACACTGGAGATACACGATGAAACAAAAAACAAACCCACCGAAGAAACAACAAAGCGGCTTCACGCTGATGGAACTGTTGGCCGTGATCGTCATTATTGGCGTGTTGGCGGCGACGATTGGCGCCCGCTTCATCGGCCAAGGCGAAGCGGCCCGTGCGGGTGCAGCAAAGACCGAAATGGGCCAATTGATGCAGGCGCTGGATTTGTTCAAACTCGAAATTGGCCGCTATCCGGCTGCTGGTGAGGGCCTCGAAGCGCTGATCAAGAACCCCGGCAACGTTCCAAACTGGAACGGTCCGTACTTCCGCAAAGAAAATATCAAAGACCCGTGGGGCAACGACTACAAATATTCGAGCCCCGGTCCGAACAACGCACCGTTCGAAATTAAGTCGCTCGGCGCCGATGGTCGCGAGGGCGGCGAAGGCCCGAACGCTGA
>JAKPSO010000734.1 GCA_029571495.1 Pseudomonadota bacterium | reverse complement strand
AGTTGTGAATTACAAAAATGGGAAAGTTGCGAAAACGTGTTGGTTACTTACCGTAGGTCGCCTGCCAGAGTGACGATCGTCGTGACTCGCCGCCGACGCACACCGAAGCACTAGACCTGCCCCAGGAGGTTCCGGTATGTCGGCCTGAAACGCGCTGATGATCGCGATTGTGTGGCTCACGCGCTCCTACGCAGTCCACCTCGATGGCAGACGCGCTACTTGCATTGCGTAGGCATGTAAGTGGGGCAAGCCAATGCGTGGCTCTTAGCGCGTGGCGGCACCGCTCGCCACAACCTCACGACCGGCGCGCCGGACAAGTGCATCGGCATACCGTCCCACGCCGAACGCAAACGTCCCCCGAAAGTTGATGTGCCCGAAACCCACCGGCCCCGCGCGTCGCAACCACACTTCATCGACCGTCTGGCCCTGTTTGCGCCAACGGTCCACGACCGCTTGCATCCGCGACGTGTTCCACGCCATCACGATGTTGGTCAGCAAGGCATGACTTCCGGAGATGGCCTTCATCTCATCGGAGCGCCGGCCCCGGTCATGCGCGATCTTGCCGTAGTAAATGGCCCGCTGCAATTGATGCACGGATTCCCCGCGATTGAGCAGCGTGTGAATCTCGCGTCGAAACGCAGGGTTCGCGAAGTAGTCACACAAGAAGAGCGTTCTTAGCAACCGACCAAGTTGATCAGCGGCTCGCTGCAACGGGTCACCCTGTGCCGCACTCCCCAAGCGCTGAACTGCAATGGCAGGACTCAGTCGGCCTGTTCGTATAGACGCGACGAGGCGTAACAAGCCATCCCAGTTTTTGGTAATCGCTCGGATCGATACGCCGGACACGGTGACGCGCTCGATCGCATCGGGCGGCGTCATGCCGTTGGGCAAATGCAGCTTGTGTTCGGACAGATTGCGCAGTTGCGGGCAGAGATCGAAGCCAGTGAGTTTGGCGACGGTCATCGCCGCATTGGTGTAGCCGTGCGTATCAACGGCAAGCAACGCAATTCGAACGCGATCTTCGCCGGTCGTGTTGTAACGCTCAATCCCCTCCACGGCGAAGGCACCTTGGCGCTCGTTGAGCACAATAGGCTGATCGTAGATCACGCCGTAACGATCAAGGACGTGCGTATAAATACCCGCGGCGAAGGTGCGCCGGCGCGGATCCACCCGCGCGTTGTAGAGGTAGCGTGAAGAGTCAAGCGCCATCATGTCGGCCGAGGCTTTGTCGCCGCGGCCCCAGAGTTCGGCGATCGCGATTTTTTTCTGAAACTCGACCACACGTTCGTTGGCGCGCCGCAAGCGACCCGTCCCCTCCAGCATGCGCATGGCCGCCGTGATCTGGCTCGGTTGAAGTTGCGGAATCATCGCGGCGACACCTTTGGCGTCGTTTTCTGTTCCATGCGCGATCATGCCGCCGTAGAGGGCGACGAGTTCCTCGACGCTGTAGTGCGTGATGAACTTGTTCGGGACACCGCCGGTGATGACGCCCACCCGGACGGACGGGTCCCTCCAGGACGTGATGATGTCCTTGAACTCCGCGATCGCGCGGCCCGTCATGTAGTTCATCGGTCCGGTGTTGAGCGCC
>JAKPSO010000725.1 GCA_029571495.1 Pseudomonadota bacterium | reverse complement strand
GGGTCGCGAGCTTTGTACAGAGGCGCGCAAAACGCTCCTGCACCGCATTGCTTGAGGCGAGCGGTAAGAAGTGGATTTCATTGGCGTGCACGACCATACGCACGGCAGCGAGCCCTTTGAATGACTCGAGCAACGTGCTGCTATTGAGATCAATTACAGGGGTATCGCGCACCACGCCCTTTCGTCGCGACACAGTGTGTGTTCCGGCCTCATCGAGAACAAGCGTCAAGCGACGCTTTTCGTGGTCGACGCGCACAGAAAAGCAAACGCCGGGATGAAACCCGGCGTTACTAAGCTTTTGGCTTTCCACAAAAACTCGCGGAGCGCCTCGATGTTCGGCGACTTTGTATGTCGCCGTTGCGTGAATTGTCATATTGTTGGCCTTTTACCTGTGCGAACTGAATGTCCGTGACAACCAGTTCGCGGTGTTTGTTTATGCGTTGAATCCGGCGATGCGAACCCGCAGCCGCACAAAATCGAGGTAGCCGATGCACTCCAAGCCCTCGTCTTGTATCCAAAGCGGCTCGACGTTGAGCACGTCATTCTTTAGGTCGCAATCGATAGGGATAACTGCGTAATCGGCCGCCAAGGCGTGAGCCATCGTGGCGCGGAACGCGAGAAACACTCGGTCAGCGTGCTTTTGTGATTTGTAAACGGCACCCCGCACATAGTCGAGTACCTTGGTCTCATCCCAAGTGAGGACGATGTTCGGTCCGTAGCGCTCAATATGCTTAATCTCCGCGATCATGCCGCCACCTTGAGAGGTTTCAGCTTTCGCGCGACTTTTGTGATGGTGACCTTGGCCATACGCCATGAATCATCGTCCAAAATCGGGCAGATAACGTCGACCAACTCGTCGAAGTGAACGTTGTCAAAGCTATCGCCGCCGGAGTCGATGCTGTAGGTATCGTTTCCCCGGTTGTAGCGAATGGCAAAGTTGAATTGATCGCCAGCGTGGTTGCGTGCGCGCATTTCAATGGCCGGCCACAATGTACGATCCGGATTCCACGATTGATCGAAGGATGGATCCTTAAACGCAAGACCCTCAACGTACGCGTCGCGCAGAACTGATACCAGCAAACGCCCGTCGTGGCATTTGATTTCTTCCAGTTGCCGGACCATGTCAATTAGGTACGGGTTGGAGATCTGCGTTTTGGATTCGGCACCATAAGGATCACGCTCGTATCGACCGACTTCGGGATCAGGTGTCCATGTGACTGGGAACTGCGTGCTGTTACCCAAACAGTACCGGCTGCCATCCCCATCATCTACTCCAGAGACCCTTTTGCCGTCAAAGCGCATGGCTTTGTAAAAACTCACCGCGACGTCATCGCCGACATTCGGTATGACAGAACACAGGGTCGTGGGAATGACGCAAAAGCGGTTGGGTGAAGTCTTAATGCCAATGTAGCCATCGGCGTGAGCAACGATGCGTCCCACGGCATCTCCGAAGTCAATTGGAAATCCGAAGCTTGAGGTGGCTTGTCCGCCCTCGTAACTGCGGACGAAGTACTGTTTAACGTTCTTTGCAAGTGATTGCACGCAATGAGCGCGAACAAATGCATGTGATTCAGGGCTTGCCATTTCTGTCTTTCTGCGCAAAGCGCATTAACAAAGAGGAGCCCTTCCCAGAGGAAAGGGTTCCTCTGGGGATAGATGTTTCGGAGCTAGCTCCGGAATAAAGTGTGTAGACGCAAGCGGTGGCCGATGCGTGGTGTGTGTAGTCCCGCTCGCTGAGCGGGGAGATCTTGCCGTGAAGGCTCTTGCGAGTGATCGACTCGCGGCGAGAGAGTAAAGATGTCTGACAAGAACAACCCGGGCTGAGCCCGAGATGTTCACGTCGTCATCTCAGTTGACGAGAGTTAGGTTGTTAATGCCTGTGCGTCGAGGTCGATGACCTGATCGGCATAGTCGAGTAGTTCTGGCGTTTGCGTGATGAAAATTTCTCGGGAGAAATATCCCATCTTCAAAAGCGCCAGCTTCATTGCCATGAACGCGTGTTTGCGTTCAGGGTCTAGAGCGCCGTCCACCTCGTCCGTGAACAAAGTGTCGTAACGACGCTCGCCCGCCTGTGCGAGATAGACCGCAACACTGCGAATGATCGCTTCATTGACCCAGACCCGCTGACCGCCGCTGAGGGCTGACATTGGACGCGTGTCGTTGTTGTGCGAATCGTGAACGATGATGTCAAATCCTTCCTTCATCGTTCCGTCCATAGTGGCGACAAGCGTTGATAGCTCAACGCTAAAGCGTGCGCCGTAGCATGACTGTAGAAGCCGATTGGCTTCCGTCGCAATGCTGGGACCCGCCGCATCGATTTCCAAGGCGATGATGCCTTTGTCACCGAATGCTTCTGCAAGGAGCGACCAATCTGCGATTTGCGATTGCAACGCTTCGCACTGCACGTGCGCTGTTAGCGCAGCATGAATCTGTGCCTCGAGCGTGCATTGTTTCGCGCATCCGGCGGCGATCTCACTTTGCAGTGCGCTCTCTCGACGGCGGCATTCAAGCTGCACACGAGCAGCGTTTTCCTTCACAAGCTCCAGTGTTTTGACACCGTCTGCATGCGAAATCGGAAGTGCCGCGAGCTCCTTGTTGCTGGCTTCAAGCAATTCAGCTTCACTGACCGATTGTTCCTCAAGCGCGCTAATGTTCTCTTGAGCGTTGGTCATTGCAGCGAGTTCAGCTTCGTCACTGCGACGTAAGTCGGCAGCAACGTCGATTTCCCACTGATTGAGCGCG
>JAKPSO010000712.1 GCA_029571495.1 Pseudomonadota bacterium | reverse complement strand
ATTTTTCTACAACATCTGCCCGGGTTTGTCGGGCAAAGAGCAACACGCATGGAACGGCGAAGTGTTGAACCGATGGCTCACACCAGTGCTCTACATGAACGGTAACCGCAATTCTGAATGGAATATGCAGCCGCGTTGGTTCAATTATTCGCGCGCGCAGCAGGGCGGTCGTCTGCATCACGTGCCCACGGCATACGCACGTGGCGAGGGCAACCCCGGAGGTTGGTTGCCTTACGTGTACGCTGAGTTCGAAGCGGGGCGCGGCATTGATGTGTTGAGTGACTCGCTGGCGAACATGAAATTCGCGGGGGTGACGGTGAACTCGCGTCCGCATCAGCGTGTTGAAATGGAGTGGAAGATTAGCGATTTTCGGTTGAATGACTTGAACAATTCAGTGTGGCGCTTACACGAATATTCCGCGCAGGCCGTGGTGGTGGGCTACGTCACCGCGCAAGATTCGTTGCGGCTCATCGCACAGCGCACGCTCTCGAAGCGCAACGCCGCGATGTACGATTTCACCATCACGCCGCGCACGCACACGCAGGCCGTTTCGCTCGTGTACTCACACAAACGCGGCCTCGGTCGCGAGTTCAACCTTGGTGTGACGCACGGCAACGCGCGTGTAAGCGCAACGCCGAATCAGATGACGACCGAAGTCTTTGCGAAGCTCGCCTGGGCCGTGAATTTATAGTTCGCTGGCTTTGCGACGCTTGCAAAGCGGTATTGGTCACAGCGAGACAGTGGTGGCACCGACACCGTCGTAAAGACGCGGCGGCGTCTCCCATCAGTCGCTTGCATCTCAGTTTGAGCCTTGCATGCCCAATGCCATGGCCGGGTTTAGACAAAGGCAAGGTGGCAAGTGAATAGGCGCGCCTCGTGATGACGAGACGATGCGGCTGCCACGACTCGGCACTGCGTCAGCCCGGTTTGCCGTCTGCGCGAATGCGACCAAACCAGTTGCCATAGCGGCAAGTCCAGGCGATGCAGGCGGCGGCCCACGCTGCTGCGGCGGTTAGCAGGAGCGTCATGTCGGCTGTCGGCCACAATGCGGCCAACACACGTAGAAACGCGGCGCAATGCGCCAACCAATACATCACCCACACCGGGTTGTCGGCAACCAACGCGCGCCCGCTGTGGCCGCTCGCAACTCGTGTCGTCATGGCGATAAGCGTAGTCACCAAGTAGCCCATCGTGAGCGCGTGAGTAGGTGCCAGCCCTAGGGACAGCGTACCCGCGGACCACGCTTGCAAACCATGCGATACACCCGCCAGCGCAAACGCCACGCCTAGCCACACGAAACCGAGGTGCAACATGGCCAAGAGGCGCACTCGCATGGCCGCCAGCAGGCCCCAATGCGTGACCAGCCAAAATAGCAACGCAGCGGCCGGCAGCTCGACAGTCGCTTGTAGCCAGCGAAGCCATATCGGAAGCGGCCACCACCACAGTTCGGCAATCGCCAAGGGCGCTTGCAACCAGAGCAATCCAGTCAAGGTCCACAGCACCCAAGATGGCCGCCACGCGTCTTGTCGCGCGATGGCGCTGGCGGTGAAAAACGGCAACATGCGGTGTGAAACGGTAACGAACATCGGCGCCACAAAGCCCCACAGTGCCAGTTGCGCAGCGCTACGCACCGCCAGCTCCTGCCTGTTCGCCAAACAGAGCGTCGCCAGCCATAGCGCCACGACACCGACCAGCGCTGCGCAGGCCACAAGCATTGCGTGCTCGCGATCAGGCGCACGACTACGCCGCAGCATGTCGACAAAGCGCCACGTGAGTACCGACCAGCCTAAGCTCACGAAGCCCATGCCCGTCGCAGCCAGCGCCTGTGACAGATGAAAGCCAGAAATCGCTAGCGGCCAACCGAGCGCGATGCATATCACCGGCGGCAACACGCTACGTGCCGCGACCTCGGGCTGCATCAGCCACTTAGGCCCAGCCGTGAACAAAAAGCCCACCATGAACAGCGGCATAAAGCTCGTGACCATCGTCACTGCATGCGCAGTGGTCGGCGCCACCGCCCACGCTAGCGGCGAGCCCATCGCGCGTGCCGCTAAGACCGCGCCCCACCACAACGCGCAAAGACTAAGCACGAGCGAGCCTGAAAAAAAAGCCAAACGATGTGGCGCCGCCAGCAACCAGGACGGTCGCCAAGGCGACTTGTGCGGTTGCGGCAACTGTCTGCCCGCGTCCGCCGCTGGGGGTGCGGAGGACGCAAGCACGGGGATAGGGATGGAGCGTGGTGGTGACATGGCGTCAATGATGCGGGAGACGGTCGCCAACGTCCTTATGCCAGATTAAGGACAGAC
>JAKPSO010000703.1 GCA_029571495.1 Pseudomonadota bacterium | reverse complement strand
CCGCGCGTCGCGCCGCGGCGCGGTCATGTCCCGCATTCGCCGAAACCAACCGCGCCACCACGCGCCCGCGACGAGTGATGACAACCTCGTCCCCCGCCTCGACCCAGTCGAGCAGCGTTCCGAACTTGTTTTTCGCCTCGAAGGCACCGATTTCGTGTTGGGCGGCGGTGGGCATGTGTGCTCCGTTTTTTTGGATAAGCTAGATTGTAAGCTGGTCACACGCTTCGCGGGAAGTTGGGAAGACGCCACGTTGCCCACAGATCGACGCCGCGGTGACGCACTCTTACTTGGCAACCTAGTAAAGTGTGTGCGCGACTAGCTAGAAGCTAGGGAACGCGAAGCGGCTCGCCCCACAATTCTGAAAACAAACAATGGCCCTAAACGTAATTGATCTATTTGCCGGACCGGGAGGACTTGGCGAAGGATTCGCATCGCTCGACGAAGGACGCGCATTCAACATGGCGGTATCTGTCGAGATGGAAGCCAGTGCGCACCAAACGCTCACGCTACGAAGCTTCTACCGGCATGCAATGGGGGACTCGAAGGCAACGCGAGCCTACTATGACTATTGCAACAGCGCCGAAGCAAAGCATCCTCGCGATGCGTGTCCGAAGCTATGGAAAGTTGCGGAAGACGAAGCGCGACAGCTGACGTTAGGCAAGAAGCGAGACAACGCGGCGCTCGATCAAATTATTGACGGCAAGCGCCTCAACCCTGACCATACGATCGTGATCGGTGGACCACCGTGTCAGGCGTATTCGTTGGTTGGACGCGCGAAGAATCAAGGTACAGCCGGTTACGTCGCGGAAGACGATCAAAGGCATTACTTGTATCGCGAATACCTCCGCATCCTGCACACAGTGCAACCAGTGGCCTTCGTGATGGAAAACGTCAAGGGAATCCTGTCGTCGCGAGTGGCTGGACGACGTGTCTTCCACGACGTACTCCGTGACTTGACTCACCCCGGCAAAGCGCTGCGTCGACCGCTCGCCAGACAGGGCAGTGCCTACCGAATTTATTCGCTGGTAGCCCCAACTTGCTTTGAGCGAGGCGCGGACCCCGAATCAATCAATGTGAGCGACTTTGTTGTTCGATCTGAACTCTACGGCATTCCGCAGGCGCGGCACCGCGTCATTCTTCTCGGATTGCGCGATGATGTACCGCGTTTTTCCAGGGCGGTCCTTGAACCTCAATCACCGGTGACCGTACGGGATGCTGTTGGCGGACTCCCTCGGCTGAGAAGTCGGATCAGTACCGATGACAGCGCGGCGCTGTGGGAGCAAACGATCAAAAAATTGGTCGCGGAACAGGTTGCCGACGCGTCTCGAGATGAAGTATCCATGCTTCGCGAATACCTCTCAAAAAGGGTCAATCACGCATCCGGAGAACTTCCGGTTGGCAGCGTCCGTGTGGGCGGGTACGCCCAGACGCGTGTTGACTCGGCCTATTTGCAGTGGGTACAAGACTCAAATTTGGGAGTGTGGCTAAACCATGAAGCGCGGTCTCACATGGCCGGCGATCTGGGGCGGTATTTTTACGCCGCTGCCTTTGCAGAGCGCTTCGCGCGCTCGCCCAAAGGG
>JAKPSO010000687.1 GCA_029571495.1 Pseudomonadota bacterium | reverse complement strand
GACAAGCGTTCGCAATGTAGGCGCGGATTTGGCCGCGCTTGTGCCCGGTTTATCTTCATGCGACGAAGCGACGCCAAGTCGTCGCCTACAGCTGGAGCGACGCTAGATCGTCGTCTACACCTAAACCTGTAGGCGCGGACTTGGCCGCGCTTGTGTCGGGTTTATCTTCATTTGACGAAGCGACGCCAAGTCGTCGCCTACAAGGTCGTGTGCCACTCCGACACGAAGCGCATGCGGGTCAGCCTTTGCTTTCGATGAGGAGGAGCGCTGCCACCTGTCGGCCCTCGGAGAGCAGCACGTTGTATGTTCGGCACGCGCCGGGCGTATCCATGACCTCGTAACCGATGCGCGCTTCGATGAGCGAGCGCATGACTTCGGGCTTCGGAAAGCGCAGCGTGCGACCCGTGCCGACGATCACGATTTCCGCGTCGACGTTGGCCGCTTGTGCGACAGCGTCCGCCGTGATGTCCGCAAATGCACGCACCGGCCATGACGTCGGAGCGCCTTTGTGCGAGGCGCAAATGCTGTGCGTGTACTCAACGCCGCCGACGCTCACCGACGTTTGCGTGTACGCGGTGATCGCGAATTCGCTGGTCGGTTCGCGTTGAAATTTCATCGCCATGACAGAGTTTCCTTGGTGCTTCTTGGAACAACGTGGCGTGCATTATCGACGAACGAATCGATACCGGTTGTATGTATTGGCTTTTGCACGCTAACGGCTGTTGGATGATCGTTACGCTGAGTTTTGTGTGCTAGTCGACTTTCTATAAAAATTGGCTTTAACGCCATATAGGCGGCCGCGCAAAGCAAAAAGCTGATACGTGATCCCCGCGCCGTGCGTCGATAACTGCTGCGTTGCAGCAAACTGATTTCCCGGCTAACATCAATGACTTAGGTGCCCCCTTCGTCTGCCAGATTTCTGTTGGATCGAGGAGGGGTGTTTCAAAGTAGGCCGCCCGCAAACAAACACGTGGCGCGCCGAAGGTCTCCACCGGACACCCGCCCGATCGCAATGAACAGGGCGTCGTGACAACATTGTGACTACCGTTCTCGATACTCCCGTCTCTCCCAAGCCCGCAGTTGCGCCGCAAACCGAGTTTTCGCGCATCAAACGTCTGCCGCCCTACGTTTTCGCGATCACGACCGATCTGAAAATGGCCGCGCGTCGCGGCGGCGAAGACATCATCGACTTTGGCATGGGCAACCCCGACGGCCCCACGCCGAAGCACATCGTCGACAAGCTCGTCGAAACCGCGCAGCGCGGCGACACCCACGGCTACAGCGTGTCCAAGGGCATTCCACGCCTGCGCAAGGCGATCTGCAACTGGTACGACACGCGCTACGGTGCGAAGCTCGACCCGGACAGCGAAGCCATCGTCACCATTGGTTCGAAAGAAGGCCTCGCGCACTTGATGCTCGCGACGCTTGACCGTGGCGACACCGTGCTGGTGCCGAACCCGAGCTACCCGATTCACATTTACGGAGCGATCATCGCGGGCGCGGACATTCGCTCCATTCGCATGACCTCCGACGTTGATTTCTTCGAAGAAATCGAACGCGCGATTCGCGAAAGTTTCCCGAAGCCCAAGATGTTGATTTTGGGTTTCCCTTCAAACCCGACCGCGACGTGCGTCGATCTGCCATTCTTCGAAAAAGTCGTTGCGCTCGCAAAAGAGCACGGTATCTGGGTCGTGCATGACTTGGCCTACGCCGACTTGGGCTTTGACGGCTACAAACCGCCGAGCATCATGCAGGTGCCTGGCGCGAAAGATGTCGCCGTTGAGTTCTTCACCATGAGCAAGAGCTACAACATGGCCGGTTGGCGGGTCGGCTTCATGGTTGGCAACCCGCACCTAGTCTCCGCGCTCGGACGCATCAAGGGCTACAACGATTACGGCACCTTCACGCCGATTCAGGTTGCGTCGATCGCCGCGCTCGAAGGCCCGCAGGACTGCGTTGAAGAAATCCGGCTCAAGTACCTCTCGCGCCGCAACGTGATGGTCAAAGGCTTGCACGAAGCCGGCTGGATGGTCGACAACCCAAAGGCCAGCATGTACATCTGGGCAAAAATTCCGGAGCCGTACGCGAAGATGGGCTCGCTCGAATTTGCCAAGAAACTCCTCGCCGACGCCAAAGTCAGCGTTTCGCCCGGCATCGGCTTTGGTCAGTACGGCGACACGCACGTGCGCTTTGCGTTGATCGAAAACGAATCACGCTCACGTCAGGCGGTGCGCGGCATCAAGGAAATGTTTAAGAAGGATGGGCTGCTTTAGCGCCCTGATTGACCAACGTTCGTGGTGAGCCTGTCGAACCACGAACGTGCCACTCCGTAAGCAACGCCGAGAAACCCTTCGACAGGCTCAGGGCGAACGGCCACAAAACACAATATGAAACCACTAAGAATCGGACTCCTCGGTATCGGCACAGTTGGCGGCGGCACGTTTGACGTGCTCGCTCGCAACGCCGAAGAAATTTCACGTCGTGCCGGACGTCCGATTACGATTACCCACGTCGCCGACAAGAACACGACGCTTGCGAATCAAGTGGTGGCGGGCCGTGCAGTAGTCACCGACGATGCGTTCGCGCTCGTCAAAAATCCAGACATTGATGTCATCATCGAATTGATCGGTGGCTACACCATCGCCAAGCAATTGATGCTCGACGCGATCAACAACGGCAAGCACGTCGTCACCGCGAATAAAGCGCTGCTCGCGCTGCACGGCAACGAGATATTTGGCGCGGCGCGCACCAAAGGCGTTATCGTTGCGTTTGAGGCCGCCGTGGCAGGCGGCATCCCGATCATCAAGGCGCTGCGCGAGGGCCTCGTCGCCAATCGCATCGAGTGGATCGCAGGCATCATCAACGGCACTACGAACTTTATCCTCTCCGAGATGCGCAGCAAGGGGTTGGCCTTCGCTGATGTGCTCAAAGAAGCGCAGGCCAAAGGCTACGCCGAGGCCGACCCGACGTTTGACATCGAGGGCGTGGACGCGGGCCACAAGGCAAGCATCCTCGCGTCCCTCGCGTTCGGCATTCCGCTCTCGTTCGACAAAGCACACGTTGAGGGCATCACGAAGATCGAGGCCAAAGACATTCGCTACGCCGAAGAAATGGGTTACCGCATCAAGCTTCTGGGTATCGCACGCCGACGTGCGGCAGGTATCGAGCTGCGCGTGCATCCGACGTTGATCCCCGCCAAGCGCTTGATTGCGAACGTCGAAGGCGTGATGAACGCGGTCCTCGTCAAGGGCGATGCCGTCGGCGCGACGCTGTACTACGGCGCAGGCGCAGGCGCGCAGCCCACGGCGTCTGCCGTTATTGCGGACTTGGTCGACGTTGCACGCCTCATCGACGCCGACGCGAGCCATCGGGTGCCGTACCTCGCGTTCCAGCACGACCGCATCGGCACCGAGCCCGTATTGCCCATCGACGAAGTGGAATCTTCGTACTACTTGCGCCTGCGCGTGGACGACAAACCGGGCGTGCTCGCCGACATCACGCGCGCGCTCGCCGACAACAATATTTCCATCGATGCGATGCTGCAGAAGGAGCCGGAAGAGGGCGAGTCGCAAGCCGACATCATTCTGTTAACGCACGAAACCATCGAGAAAAACGTCAAGCGCGCCATCGCAGCGATCGAAGCGCAAGCAAGCACCAGCGGCAAGATTGTGTTGTTGCGGTTGGAAAATTTGGCGTAGATCGCGCCAACACTTGGATGTACAAATAACTTCGATCGGATCGTTTTCCCTCCCCTTCAAGGGGAGGGCTAGGGTGGGGATGGTCTTCTTTCCGCATCTTCTAAGCGCAAAACCATCCCCCACCTAACCTCCCCCTTGAGGGGGAGGACCTGCACAGAGTTCCCCATGCGTTACCTCTCCACACGCGGCAACAGCCCCTCACAAACTTTCAGTCAAGTGCTCCTCTCGGGCCTCGGCGAAGACGGCGGCTTGATGCTGCCCGAATCGTTGCCGAAAATTTCCGACGCGGAACTCACCGGTTGGCGCGCGCTTCCTTACCACGCGATCGCGCATGCGGTGCTCTCGAAGTTCGTCTCGCCCGACGACATAGATTCGGCAACGCTCGCCGCATTGACAAAAGCCGCGTACACCAAAGAAGTGTTCGGCACCGAGGAGATCACGCCACTGCGCAAAGTCGACGCCTTCGCACCCGGCATGCAGATTCAAGCGCTGTCGAACGGCCCGACGCTCGCCTTCAAAGACATGGCGATGCAGCTCCTTGGTCGCTTGTTCGAGTTCGAGCTCGGCCGCCGCAACGCGACGTTGAACATTCTCGGCGCGACCAGCGGCGACACCGGCAGTGCCGCCGAATACGCGATGCGCGGACGCAAAGGCGTGAACGTCTTCATGCTCTCGCCTGCGGGGCGCATGAGTGTGTTTCAGCGCGCGCAGATGTATTCGCTGCAAGACGCGAACATTCACAACATCGCCGTTGAAGGCGTGTTCGACGATTGCCAAGACATCGTGAAGGCCGTCTCCAACGATCTCGATTTCAAGCGCAAGTACAACATCGGCACCGTGAACTCGATCAACTGGGGCCGCATCTCGGCGCAGGTGGTGTACTACGTGCGCGGCTATCTCTCGGCCACCGCGAACAACGCGCAAAAGGTTTCGTTCGCCGTTCCATCGGGCAACTTCGGCAATATCCTCGCGGGCCACATCGCGCGGGAAATGGGCGTGCCCATCGACACGCTCGTGCTCGCGACGAACGAAAACAACGTGCTGGC
>JAKPSO010000664.1 GCA_029571495.1 Pseudomonadota bacterium | reverse complement strand
GGTGATTGGCTTGAGGCGCGTTGGCTAGGCGCGTAGGGGGCCACACCGGTGTTGTGACGACGCCGTTCGCGCAGATCGCTGATTAGCTGACATGGTGATAACTGCCAGGCCTTGGTGCGTCGATAGCGAATAGTGATTAACGTATCACAAAGTTCTATTCGACGGCCTTAACAATCAGCTTTTATGATTAACGCGCAAATAGTGCGCTTGCATCCGGCCGAGTCGTCTGGAAGATCACGCGGCGAGCGCACGAAGCGAGTGAGCCATTTGCCTGCAAGCGACACGCTCACGTACGAAAAGTTGCCGCACTAGATCAAGAACACCCACCTCAAGGAAACACGCTCATGCGACTGAAATTTTCACTAGCCGTACTCGCTGTTTGCGCAGCCCAGATGATCGGTGCCGCGCATGCTCAAACCAAGGACACGCTGCAAAAAATAAAGGAAACAGGTGTCATTAGCCTTGGTGGGCGTGATGCTTCGTTTCCGTTTTCATACAAGCTAAGTGCCGATGCAAATCCCGTCGGATTCTCTGCGGATTTGTGCATGAAAGTGGTGGATGCCGTGAAGGCAAAGCTCAGTATGCCAAACCTCAAAGTTGAGTACACAATTGTCACGCCGACCAACCGTATTCCATTGGTTCAGAACGGCACGGTTGATCTCGAGTGCAGCACGACAACCAACACCACCGCTCGCGGGCAGCAAGTGGAATTTGCGCCGACGCACTTTGTAGCGAGCGTCGGTGCTGCGGTGAAAAAGTCCGCGGGAATCAAATCGATGGAGCAGCTTGAAGGGAAGACAGTGGCGACCGTGGCCGGAAGCACTTCGATCCAGCTGCTACGTGCCTACCGAAAAAAGGAGAAGGTCGAACTCAATGAGATCTCGGGCAAGGACATTGCCGACACGTTTCTGCTGCTGTCCAGCGACCGCGCCGTCGCGATGATCCTCGACGACATTCAGCTCGCGAGTCTCATTGCCACCAGTCGGGCGCCCGCTGACTATGTGATTCTGGATGAACGCCTTCGCGAGGAGCCCTACGGTTTCATGTTCCGCAAGAACGACCCGCAGTTCAAAGCTTTAGTTGATCAGACCTTGTCTGGTTTGATGACAAGCGGCGCGATCAATGAGATTTACGCCAAGTGGTTTACACGACCTGTACCACCCAACAACGTAAACCTAGGTTTCCCAATGCCCGAAGCGATTCGGTCGATTTACAAAAGCCCGAACAACAAAGGCATCTAGCGGGCTCTGCAGTACTCAACACACATGTCGATGGACAGCGATGCGCAGTGGTGCCGCTCTATTAAGCAGACGAATGGCCGGTGTCCGACGCAAAGGATTCAAGAGTGAACGATCAATGGCGGTGGCAGATATTTTTGCAGGATACTGGCGCAGATCAGACCTACCTCCAATGGCTAATTTCAGCTTGGGGCTGGACGCTCTCGGTGTCGCTTTTGGCGTTTGTCGTCGCCCTGACTTTTGGCGTGACGATGGGTGTTGCACGCACGATACCGAATCGAGTTTTCGCAGCAATCGGTGTTGTCTGGACAGAACTCTTTCGCAACATACCCTTGCTGGTTCAAGTCTTTCTCTGGTATCACGTCGTGCCCGCGTTCATTCCGGCGGTGCGAGGCATCTCAAGTTTCGTGCTCGTGGTGTTTGCGTTGGGCTTTTACACTTCGGCCCGCATAGCGGAACAAGTCAGGGCAGGCATCGAGAGTCTGCCACGGGGGCAGCTACACGCGGGACTCGCTATCGGCCTGACCCTTCCACAGACTTATCGTTACGTGCTCTTGCCGATGGCGGGCCGAATCCTGATGCCTACGCTTACGAGCGAGGCGATGAGCATCATAAAGAACTCATCAGTTGGGTTCGCTGTGAGCATCGCTGAATTGTCAATGTTTGCTATGCAGGCGCAGGAGGAGACGAGTCGCGGCGTCGAAATTTATCTGGCGGTCACCGCGCTCTATTTTGTGTCGTCGTTCGCAGTGAATCGACTCATGCTGTGCATCGAAAACTATGTTCGTATACCCGGTGCGGTGCAAGGAGAGCGTTAGTGCTAAACCTTGATTTTGGATTTCTAAATTGGGGCTTTGCCACTGGTTTCATTGCGAAAGGGTTTGTGTTTTCGATTCAGCTCACGCTGATAGCAACTGCCGGGGGGCTCGTGCTAGGCACTTTAGTGGCGCTGATGCGATTGTCTGGTCGAGCTTGGTTAGTGATTCCCGCTGCGGCGTATGCCAATACGTTGCGGTCTATTCCGCTGGTGATGGTGATTCTGTGGTTTTTCTTACTCGTGCCCATGCTGACGGGGCGCGCGATGGGCGCAGAACTTTCGGCTTTGATTACCTTCACCGTATTTGAGGCCGCATACTTCTCAGAAATCATGCGCGCCGGGATTCAGTCGGTGCCGAAAGGCCAGGTAAATGCGAGCCTTGCGATGGGGATGAGCTACCCACAGGCCATGCAACTGATCGTGTTGCCTCAGGCACTGCGCAACATGCTTCCCGTCCTGTTGACTCAGACGATCATCCTCTTTCAAGACACATCGCTGGTGTACGCGATCGGCGCCTATGACTTGCTCAAAGGCTTCGAGGTTGCGGGTAAGAATTTCAATCGTCCGGTGGAAACCTACTTACTGGCCGCCGCCGCTTACTTCGTCATCTGCTTTTCACTGTCGATGCTGTTGCGTCACATTCAGAAGCGCGTGCAAATAATTCGCTGAGGATCAAGGCCGTGATAGAAATCCAAAACGTATCGAAGCGGTACGGCAACTTTCAGGTGCTAACAGATTGCACCACGACGATCAAACAGGGCGAGGTTGTTGTCGTGTGCGGGCCCTCCGGTTCGGGCAAGTCGACACTTATCAAGGCGGTGAACGGTCTGGAGCCCATTCAAGCGGGAGACATCGTTATTAACGGTACCTCGTTGCGCGATCCCAACACCGATCTGCCTAAGTTGCGTGCCAAGGTGGGTATGGTTTTTCAACACTTTGAGTTATTTCCGCATTTGTCCGTGATTGAGAATCTGACTATCGGACAGATTAAGGTGCTTGGGCGCGGCAAGGATGAGGCGCGACAACAGGCCCTGAAATACCTAG
>JAKPSO010000636.1 GCA_029571495.1 Pseudomonadota bacterium | reverse complement strand
GGACCGTTCGTGTGCGTGGGCTGCTATGAAATTTCCCGGACACGAGAACGAGGTGAGATGCCGCGCATCAAGCGCGCGGTCATGGCTTTCCGCAAGAACACGAAGAACATCGCAATCTTCGCCGCGTTGTTGCTAGTGCTCGAACTCCTCTGGGGACGCGCGTCGCTAGTCGTGTTCGCGCTTTTCTACCAAGGCGGCTTACCGGAAAACACGGACGTGCTGCGTGCGTTTATGACGCTGCAGAACGTACCGTTCGTGATTGCCTATGCCGCCGTCGGCGCGATCTTTGCGACGCTGGTGTTGGTAACGAGCGTGGTCGCTATCCCGCTGATGCTCGACCGCTCAACCGACGCGATCACGGCGGCTCTCACTAGCGTGCGTGTGTGTCTGACCTCACCGGTGACGCTCACGCTGTGGGGGTGCACAATTTCCCTCCTCACGCTCATTGCGATGCTGCCCGCGTTCGTCGGGCTGATTTTGATTGGACCGTGGTTGGGGCACGCGACGTGGCACGCCTATCGCGCACTGGTGCCGAAGGCGGACTGAGCCGCGCCGACGCGCTACATCCGCGCAAACAAATGTGCGTGTTGCCGCGAAACTTGCACTTTGTCCTTCACACCGCGCAATGTGAGGATCACGCGACCCATGAGATCGCGCTCGGCGGTTTCAACGTAACGCATATTTACGATGGTCGAACGGTGCACCTGCGTGAAGACGCTGGGGTCCAGCTGCTCGGCAAGTTCTTTTAGTGAGATTCGGATCAACTGTTCGCCGTCTGCGGTGTACAAAGAGACGTATTTGTCTTGCGCCTGCATGTACGAAATTTCGTCGACCGGAACGATGCGCACGGTGTCGCCGATGCCCGCACGCAGAAACTTCAGGTACGTTGGCGCTGCGCCCGCGAGGACGTTGCCGCCCGCCAGTTTTTGGATGAGCGCCAGCGCGCGACTCAGTTCATCGTTTGCGGCAGCGGGTGCGACGGTGCGGGCTTCGAGACGTTTTTTCAGGCGTTCAACCGTCTCGGCGAGGCGCTCGTCATTCACGGGCTTAACGAGGTAGTCCACCGCCTCGCGCTCGAAGGCCTGAACCGCATACTCGTTGTAGGCCGTGACAAACACGACGAGCGGACCGTCGCCGTGGCCACCGCGCGCTAGTTTTTCGGCGACCTGCAAGCCCGTGAGCCCCGGCATGCGAATATCGAGAAAGAGCACGTCGGGCGAATGCTGGTCCACCGCATGCAGCGTCGCCGGGCCATTGCCGAGCATGTCCACAACTCTTAGCGAAGGCCACGTGCGCGCAAGCGCGTCCTTGAGCGCCAGCGCCAAGTTGGACTCGTCTTCGGCGATCAGTGCGGTGGGTGTGTTTGGCATGAGTAATTCAAAAATGTAGGTGACTTGGAGTTCGGAGAGTAGCCGCTGACGGCGACCGCCAATCAACGCAACCGACGCAATGGCTTTTCAGCTCTAAAGGCCGCTCAATGGTCGTTTATGGCACTTTTCTTCGTTAGTCAACAATCGGCATTTTTCGCTTGAAACCTTTATACATCGGCCAGTAGCGCAAAAAAGCTGTTAGGCCGTAGTCTTTTTCGATTCCGAAATCGGCAACCGCACACGGATGCGTGTACCGACTGCCGGCGCCTCGATGATCAGACGCGCTTGATCGCCGAATATTGCCGCGAGGCGCCCGCGTACGTTCGTCAAACCACTCCCGCTTCCGGCGGTATCCATTGACGCACCGAACCCTAGCCCTGTGTCTTCGACGACGATGTCAAGCACCTCACCGTCGCGCGCGGCAGTGACGCCAATACGCCCGCCCTCGACCTTCGGTTCCAGTCCGTGCTTTATCGCGTTCTCAACAAGCGGCTGTAAGAGCATCGGCGGCAGCGCGAGCGCACGCACGGCGTCGTCGGCCGTAATGGAAAACGTGAGCCTTTCGCCCATGCGCAGTCGCAAAATTTCGAGGTAATCGTTGATGATCGAGAGCTCGTCACCCACCAGCGCGTGATCCCGCCGCGACGCATCGAGCGTGTGGCGCAAGTAGCCGATCAAGCGCTCAGTCATGTGCTTCGCGGTCTTGGGGTCGCGGTCGATGAGACTAACGACGTTTGAAAGCGTGTTGTAGAGAAAGTGCGGTTCGACTTGCGCACGCAACGTCTTCAATTCCGCGGTGGCGCGTTCTTTGTCAGTGCGAGCAGCGATAGCTTCAAGCTCGGCGCGTTCACGACGCTCGACTTCGCGCACGCGATTGGCCTCCACGCCTTCCCATACGGCCCAACCAACCGCGATCGCAATGCACGCAGCAAACACGAACTCACGCCAGCCCTCGCCCAATCGAAAAAAGAGCCCCCCAGAGAGCATCCACCCTGCAATCACGAACCCCATGTAGATGCCGGGTAGCGGCAGCAACACCCCGAGAACAAACGGGTTCATGATCCAGCCGGCCAAACCGGGTCGACGTCGCGCCACGGTGATGAACACTTTGTAAAGATAGTGCTGGGTATACGCAATCGAAACCGTGAATACCGA
>JAKPSO010000607.1 GCA_029571495.1 Pseudomonadota bacterium | reverse complement strand
CACTTTCTGCGTCGCTCGGAGTCGTTTGACGAGAACAGCGTTTATGACGTGAGTCGCAGAGTTTTGCGCGCAGCGAGCGACAACGCGAAGCAACGCAGAACGAGCAAAGCGTTCTCCGACACTGCGGTCATGCTGCGCAATGTGGTGCCTGCACCGTATGTCGGTCCACGGTTAGCGGCGGCGGATAGCGTGGTGTTGTTTTCTGCGACGTTGACGCCCGTCGATTTTTATCGCGGGATGCTGGGAGTCGCGGAAGATGCGAGCGTTGTGCAGGTGCCATCGCCGTTTGCGAGTAACCAGCTCCAGATCACCGTGTCACGTCACATTTCGACGCGATATAAAGATCGCAGTGAATCGTTACGCGACATCACGCAACTAATCGCGGACCAGCACACGCGATGTCCAGGTAACTACTTAGCGTTCTTTAGTAGTTTTGAATATCTTGAGCTAGCAGCGGAAGACTTGCGCGAACGATACCCGCAACTCGTTCAGTGGCGGCAGACGCGTGAGATGAGCGAAGCAGCGCGTGAGCAGTTTGTGGAGTCATTCGTAGAAGGCGGTGAAGGCATTGGCTTCGCTGTGCTCGGCGGCGCGTTTGGGGAAGGCATCGATCTGCCGGGGGCGAAACTCATCGGCGCATTCATCGCGACGTTGGGATTACCGCCTACCGATCCAGTCAACGAAACTTACCGAGAAGTGATCGATCGCAAATTCGGCAGTGGTTATGACTACACGTTCACCTACCCCGGCATCCGCAAGGTCGTGCAAGCAAGCGGCCGAGTGATCCGAACGCTGAGCGATCAAGGCGTCTTGCACCTGATGGATGATCGATTCGCGTCGCCTGCCGTACGGCGGTTGTTGCCAGAATGGTGGGTGATGCGCGTTGCGCGTCATCCAAGTCGTGACTAACGTCGCGAAGTTGGTCGCGCCGACCTCGCGCAAACCATGAACGGGCGCAGACTCCTAGCTTCGCGAGGCGATCCGCTCACCCGTGTTTGTCTGGCACAGGCTTTGGTTGTTCTGACCACGTCGCTGGCGCATCGTGTTTGTCGGCTTCGGCCGCTGTAGCCGTCGCTTGCACTTTGTCCGGTGCGTGGTGTGCGGGTGCGTAGATCGCGTAGACCTGCATCGGCGTCGTCCCAGTGTTAGTGATGTTGTGCCAAGTCCCCGCTGGGACGAGCACGCACCAACCGTCCGACACTTCCTTCTCGAAGGTCAAGTTGTCCTTCGCGGCGCCCATCTGCACCAGCCCGCGTCCGGCGTCGAGGCGAAGAAACTGATCAGTCTGCGGATGCGCTTCGAGGCCAATGTCGCCGCCCACTGGGATCGACATCAGCGTCACTTGCAAAAACCGCCCGCTCCAAGCCACTGAGCGGTAATTTGAATTCTCTTTCGTCGCCGATTCAATGTCGAACGCCTGTGGCTGTGGTCCGATGTCTTTGATCCTAGTAGAAGCGTTGCCCATGTCGTGTCTCCAAATGATGTTGATACAAAAGTTCTTGCGAGTTGCCCGGCGCCGGTGGAAGCGGTCGAATACAACGGCGCCAATAAGGGAATTGGGCCGATTTAGCGTGGCCGAGCTTTCCGACGCCGGCAGGATTCAAAGGGGCCACCCGGCGCGTTGACCGCTGGTATTACTCGGCGAATCTACCTTCGCTCTGGAGGAACTTCTGTTCGGTAGCGCACTGCCCGCCAAGCGCAACCCTCACCGGCGTAGGGCACCGCAATACACGACGGGGTTCTCTGACAGCGCAAAGCCCGATAGCGTTGCAAACGAGAAGAAACGCGCGCGATGTGCCAGAATTCCTTTTGCGGCGTGCCACAACCTTTGTCACACTGCAGCGTCAATCGAGCTGCAACCCGCATCGCCCCGGTAGCTCAGTGGATAGAGCTCTCCCCTCCTAAGGGAGAGGTCGGACGTTCGATTCGTCTCCGGGGTGCCACTTCTTTCTCGTCATCGAATCGGCGTCGGCATAATCGAGTCCATGCCGAATTATTCGATCTCCTTCGCTGATCCGTCGGGTCATCTCCTCCACGTGCAAATGACCATCGAGGCGCCTGTGGAGGCGCAACGCGTCGCGATGCCGTCTTGGATTCCGGGCAGTTACTTGATGCGCGAGTATGCGCGCAATGTGGTGTCGCTATCTG
>JAKPSO010000583.1 GCA_029571495.1 Pseudomonadota bacterium | reverse complement strand
GGCGCTCTCATCCATTGAGCTACGCGCGTAAACATGTGGTGCCCTCGGCGACGATTCGAACGCGCGGCCGCTCGCTTACAAGGCGAGTGCTCTTCCGGCTGAGCTACGAGGGCGGAAAATCTAACGCGCCGCGCCGTACGTGCGCGGGCAACGCTATTTTGTGGATTCGCGTGCGCACGCATGCGAATTTGGAGTGGACGCGCGAGCCGGATTCGAACCGGCGAAACGACTGTTTTGCAGGCAGCGGCCTTAGTCCACTCGGCCATCGCGCGAATAAAAGTTAAGCTGGTAGTCGGTGACGGGATTGAACCGCCGACCCGCTGCTTGTAAGGCAGCCGCTCTCCCGCTGAGCTAACCGACTGAAAAGTGGTCGTCGATGTTGGGAATGATCCAACGGCCTCGCGCTTATCGGGCGCGTGCTCTGCCACTGAGCTAATCGACGAAAGTGGTACCCGCCCGGAGATTCGAACTCCGACCGCACGGCTTCTAAAGCCGTCGCCTCTACCAATTGGGCTAGGCGGGCTTGGTGTCCCCAGCACGACTCGAACGTGCAACACAACGAGGTTTAAGCTCGCGGCGTCTACCGATTGCGCCATGGGGACGAACGCTTTGGTGCACCGCCCGAGAGTCGAACTCGGAACATCCACGCTTTGAGCGTGGCGCGTCTGCCAAATTGCGCCAGCGGTGCGAAAGAAGAAGGTGGCGACGCGTGCGGGAATCGAACCCGCTTGGTCCTGCTAGACAGGCAGGTGCTCACCCAATGAGCCAACGCGCCAAAGAAAAGGGTTTCGTCGAGCGTGCCTTGCACCAGCGCGCCTCATCAAAGGGCGCGACCGCTAAGGCGATTCTTCGGATCTTCGCGCCGCTTCAATGAGCAAACCGGAGGAGGGTGGCGGCACGACGTGCTTTACAGACCTTCATGCACGCCGACGAAAAATGATGGCAGGGGATGCAGGGCTCGAACCTGCGACATCCGCAGTCAAAGTGCGGTGTTCTTCCAACTGAACTAATCCCCAACAAAAAACGTGGTGGAGTCTCCGGGTAACGATCCCGGCTCGCATTGCTTGCAAGGCGATGCTGCGCTCCTGCGCAGACCCCGAGGAACGGGTGGCGTTGCGTACGGGGGTCGAACCCGTCTGGCCAGGTTGAAAGCCTGGTGATCTCACCGGAAATCGAACGCAACAAAATTGGTGCCGCCACGTGGTGTCGAGCCACGCCCTTCTGTTCTTCAAACAGACGCTTCCACCGGGTTAGCTTTAGCGGCGTTGCCGGTTTACGTCGCGGCGACGACCCACTCGGATCGCATCCGACGCCGTGGTCTGCGGCACGTGTTGGCCACGTGCTGTTTCTGGTTGCGGGAGCGTGACTCGAACACGCGTCCGTCGGCTTATGAGACCGCTTATCTTCCAGCTGATATATCCCGCAATTAAACTGTGGCGGAAGCGAAAGGATTCGAACCTTTGTGCCGCATTGCTGCGACCATCTGCTTTCGAGGCAGCGCCATTTGACCGTGCTCTGGCACGCTTCCGTTGTGACTGGCGGAGAGACGGAGATTCGAACTCCGGTGCTGCATCACTGCAACCATCACGTTTCCAACATGCGCCGTTTAACCGCTCCGGCACCCCTCCAAGGAACTGGCGGAAGATGAGCGATTCGAACGCTCGTGCCGCATTTCTGCGACCATCGGTTTAGCAAACCGCGCCATTAAACCCCTCTGGCAATCTTCCAAAAAAACTGGCGGAGATTGAAGGATTCGAACCCTCGTGTCCTGGTTCGCAGGACATCACTGATTTCAAATCAGGTGCTTTAAGCCACTCAGCCAAATCTCCAAAAAAATCGTGGCTCCCCGCGACAGTCGCGTTCAGTCGCTGAGCCTTTACCGCCGGCCGCTAGCCTTTGGCAACGATGCAATCACGTTCCGCATTTGCCGTACTTTCCGTGATTACCTTTGTTTGTCACGCGAGACGAAGTCGCATGCGCTCGTCCTTCTCACGTAACGCGCATATGGTCGGTGTGGCAGGATTTGAACCTGCGATCTTCTGCTCCCAAAGCAGATGACTTGGACCGGGCTAGCCTACACACCGAAAACTTTCCATACCGCAACGCCCTTCGCATCCAGACCCCTTCATGTGGCTAATGCCCAGAGCCCGAAGCTAAGACGCTGCGGTATGGAGCGACCCATCGGTCTCGAACCGATCACCTCGACGTTGGCAACGTCGCGTTCTACCTACTGAACTAGGGCCGCAATGCGATCACAAATTGTTAAAGAGCAGGGGTTGCAGTGCTGTACCGTCGCTTCATCACGTCTCACGCGTAAGACGATGACTGCACGGCTCGGGGTACGCCCGACGCACTCGTTGACTAGGTCTCCCCACCCAACGGCAACGACACAGCGCTGCAACCCAAAAAACACAAAACAAAAAGCCCGGAGTTCTTTCGAAACATCCGGGCTTTTTGAGGAAGATCGTGTAGTGCTACACGGTGTTCTCCAGAATTCTCGGATGCGGGGGGGGATCACTGGGGGCGGCGAGGGCACAAAAGCGCTCGGAATGCTTGCAATTGCCTGAGACCGCTATCAGTTGCCCGACATAGGACATCTGTCTCGCCCAGCCGCGCGCAATCATCGGTTGTCCCGATAAAGCGTTGGTGGTTGATGTCCTGAGATTCATGATTGAAAGTGCAATGTCCAAAGTGGTTATGAGTATCAGCGTTCGACGTGAAGTTTTTCGGGGCGCGCAGACGATAGTGCTGCTACGCGATCTTGGGTCAACATTCGAAGCGCCAACCCAAAAGAAAAACAAACACGTGAACATCGAATAAGTAGAATTGTAAACACTGTTGACAGCACATGTCAACACCGTTGACAACTTACGCAGAACGCCTGTTGCGCATATGACACATTCCTCTCCCGACCTCCACGCGACCCGCCGAGAAAATCTTCAGACGTTGATCCGCGAGTTCGTGCAGGCGCGTGTGGCCGCCGGTGAGCCGGCCAATGGAGCTGAGCGAGCATTTGCGGAACAGCTGCAGATGAGCAAATCTCTGCTCAGCCACCTGAAGTCAAGTCGCAACATTAGTGACGCGATAGCGAAGCAAATCGAAGCGCGGAGCAAAAAGCCAGAGGGATGGTTAAGCGTGGAGCAAGCTGCACTCACACAGCGTCCTGCTCCTGGTGAGGAGTCGTTTATTGCGGCGGCGCGCGCTAAGTATCGTGAACTCGATCGAACGAAGAGAGCGGCGTTGCGTGTGGTGGTGGACCGGTTTTGATGTTGGCCAGTTCCATGTGCGACCCTCCGGTTGTGAACTTTGGTAGCGCTAAAGTTGCCCAGCGCAATTTGGATGACGATGATCTGAGCGATTCACGGGAAAGCAATACTGAATACTCGCCCACGTAGAATCGACTCCATATGGCAAGCAATCACTTCAATGGCCAGAAAGCTTGGCGACCCGCCCACATTTGGAACCAAATCGGGCGCATTCGAGATCTGAGTAAGCGCAATTTGCTCAGAGGTTATTGCGTGAGTCCGATGATCGACTCCGGCGACATTGATGCGATTCGCCAGGGAAATTCCCCCAGCGATAGTGAAATTATCGGAGGCATCTTGAAGGGCCCGAATGGGCTTTCCTACCGCAAAGGTCAAAGCGCTAAGAAGTCGGCTGCGGATATCTACTTCACAATTGGCTTCTCGGCGCTCGACTGGCGAAATGAGGCCAGCTACACAGCAGGTTACATCAACTCTGTTGTTCACGCGGCGGTTGATCTCATCCGGATGATCACACCCCTAGCTAAGCTCGAAGATGTCGACTCAGCCACCGCTCTTGGCATTCTGCTGGAATTGAGCAAGAAATTTGGTGCATCCAACTACCTATCGTACAAGCTCGCTTACTTTCGCAGCGCTTTGGATCTGTCTGCAAACGAATTGGATTTGGTATCGCAAATTGAGGATGAGATCCGCCATCGTGATAGTGCCGCTCTGCATTTCAGTGCCCTTGAAAATGTGAGCTCCAAGATTTCACTATTCGTCGTTGCCCAGCGGCGAATCAGCGGGTTGGTCAGTAAGGTGGGCGGCGACTTTCGCAGATCTCTTACGTTGAGCAACTTTGTCCCGACGCCACTCGACGATGATGATGCTGCTGGTTTTCTGCTTCGCGCCACAGAATCGAGCCTAGTCGATACGGTATACGCAATAGTTACGGTTTTTAATCTCGCAGAAAAGCTGCCAGGTGTCCATCAGGAACTAGTGAC
The DNA here is from genome assembly GCA_029571495.1 of Pseudomonadota bacterium. GTDB lineage: Bacteria > Pseudomonadota > Gammaproteobacteria > Burkholderiales > Casimicrobiaceae > Casimicrobium. The sequence goes on along the minus strand of JAKPSO010000583.1, from coordinate 540 downwards.
TCGTCTTTCACCGGAATTCATGATTAGCTTGAATGAGCTGATCAAATTTTCCTCAGATCCGATTGAAGACGACATCGTCACCGACGTATACAAAGCACAAGATGAGTACAGCGATTACTCTCTTGCGCTGTACCGTGTTTCCGCAGCATTTTTGGAGAGACCAAAATCCGCCAACTTTCGCAACAAGTTGGATCGCGTGGTTGGTGTTCGTCTTCTTGCAGAAATCGTTGACGCTAGCAGATATTCCTGCGACGGAAAAGTTGATGATAAGGCCGCGCTATTGGCAAGCAACTTCGCCGTCTTGGGAGACGGGGTGACGCTCGACTCCTTCTATCGAACTTATCTGTTCTTGCGCTTCATCGTAAATCGTGCAAATCTTCTGACCCTTTCCCAAGATGAGGTTCGCTACATTTTCGAAAACACCATCGAGTTGGAATCACTGCTGACTGAAAAGGAGATGAGGACTCTCTATCTAACAGCCGATCCAAAAACTAAGAGCCTCGTGGCGGTGTTAGCGCTTGCGCTTTTTCGAAAGCGATC
>JAKPSO010000575.1 GCA_029571495.1 Pseudomonadota bacterium | reverse complement strand
CGATCTCTATCTGCGTGACGGGCAACTGGCTCATGGTGAAACTTCCCAAGAAAAACGGAAGCCCACTTTAGCGCGGAAGATCGCTTGGCGATAGAGGGCCAACGCGTGTCGCGCCTCAACAGCTTTTTCTGTGCAACGACTGTGAATGGGTCGTTTCAGTCGAAAAATACGATAATCGACTCTACGTATTTTTGGCCGCAAACGACCTCAGGACGATCGTTAGGTCGAAAAAGCTGTATTGCTAGCGCTTGCCGAGATACGTCGCAATCACTCGCTCGTCATGCAGCAGATCTTCGGCCTTCCCTTCGAGGCTCAGTTCGCCTGTTTCCAGCACGTAGCCATAATCCGCCGTTTGCAGCGCGGCGCGCGCGTTTTGCTCGACGAGCAGCACGGACAGTCCGGTTTCACGCAAACGTGAAATCGTGGCCAAAATGTCACGCGTGATGAGAGGCGCCAGGCCGAGACTCGGTTCGTCCAACAGTAGGAGCTTCGGCTTGCCCATGAGCGCGCGGCCGACGGCAAGCATCTGGCGTTCGCCGCCAGACATCGTGCCCGCGAGCTGCGGCAGCCGCTCTTTGAGCCGTGGAAACAGCACGAACACCTCTTCCATCGTGTTGCTGAGCGCCGCGCGTGATTCACCTGCGCGACGACGCGAGAACCCGCCCAGTTCAAGGTTTTCGAGGACCGTCATCTCGGCAAAAAGCTCGCGCTTTTCAGGAACCAATGACACACCCATGCGCACGAGCGCTTCGGTGTCTTTGCCATCGATGCGTTCACCCGCGAAACGGACGACGCCCTTCGACGGCAGCAAGCCCATGATCGCGCCAAGAAGGGTAGTTTTGCCAGCGCCATTCGGACCAATGACGGTCGCGATTTGCCCTTTCGGTACGGCGACCGAGACGCCGCGCACCGCCTCGACTTGGCCATAGGCGACGTGAATGTCAGAAACTTCAAGCAGCATTTCGCTCATGGTCATGCCCCCAAATAGGCTTCGCGCACCGCCGGATCAGCTTGCACGTTTTCGGGCAGACCTTCCGAGAGCTTCTGGCCGAAGTTGAGCACCACCAAACGATCCACTAACCCCATCACAAAGTCCATGTCGTGCTCAACCAGCAGCACCGTCATGCCTTCGCGCTTCAGTGATTTGATCAACGACGCGAGCTGTTGTTTTTCGGCGTAACGAAGCCCCGCCGCAGGTTCATCGAGCAGTAACAGAATCGGGTCAGCCGCAAGCGCACGCGCAATTTCGACGATGCGCTGTTTGCCAAGCGGCAAACTGTTCGCCGCGTCGTGCGCATGCTCCGCAAGCCCCACGCGCTCAAGTTGGCGCATCGCTTCGGCGAGCGCCGCGGCTTCATCGGCGGTGTTGAGGCGCAGCGCGGAAGCAATGACGCCCTTCGAACCGCGCAGATAGGCACCGAGCGCAACGTTTTCGACGACCGTCATGGTGCCTACTAGCTTCACGTGCTGGAAGGTACGCCCCAAGCCAAGCTTCGCAATCTCAGTTGCGGTCTTGCTCGTGATCTCGGTACCCATGAATTTGATCGACCCACCGCTGGCTTCAAGCGCGCCAGAAATCAGGTTGAAGCACGTGCTCTTGCCAGCGCCGTTCGGACCAATCAGACCCACCACTTCATGGCTGCCAACGTTGAACGTGACGTCGTTCACCGCGACCAAGCCGCCAAACGTTTTGCGCGCCTCTTTCTCGTCCAGCACCGAAATGCCTTCCGCCGGTGGCGTGCGATGCGGCAAGCGATCGCCAGCGCTCGGAAGTTTGCGCGGCGGCAGCGGAACGAAGCGCTGCAAGTACGGCAACAACCCGTCACGTGCGTACTGCAACAACAGGACGAGCAGCACGCCAAATACGATGATCTCGAACTGACCCGCTTCGCCGATAAGTTTCGGCAGCAAGTCTTGAAGCCACGTCTTCAGAAGCGTTACCAGCGCGGCACCTAGCACCGCGCCCCAAACGCTCACCGCGCCACCGACCACGGCCATGAACAAATATTCAATGCCTTGGTTGATGCCAAACGGCGTCGGGTTGACGAAACGCTGCAAGTGCGCGTAGAGCCAACCCGACAAACATGCGAGCAACGCTGCAATGACAAATGCCACCGTTTTCGTGCGGCCCGGATGAATGCCGAAGGCCTCCACCATCGTTGAGCCCTGCTTCAACGCGCGAATCGCTCGGCCAGGGCGAGAATCCAACAGATTCGCGATACACCAGAGCGCTGCGAGCACCACAAACCAAATGAAGTAATAGAACTCGCCCTCTTTTTCGAGTTTGAATCCAAACAGCGTCACGGCAGGAATGCCGGTGATGCCCGTGAAGCCGCCGAAACTCTCAATCGTTCCCATGAGGAAATACAGCGAAATCCCCCACGCGATCGTTGCCAGCGGCAAGTAATGACCACCCATTGACAGCGTAATGATGCCGAGCAGGTAGCCGACGGCCAGCGTGATCGCCAGCGCGATCGCGAGCGTGAACCATGGCGACATGCCGTACTGCGTGGTCAGCACCGCCGTGGTGTATGCGCCGAGCCCCACAAACGCGGCCTGCCCAAAACTCGTTTGACCTGCCACGCCCGTGAGCAAGACTAGCCCCAGCGCGACGAGCGAGTAAAGGCCAATGTAGTTGAGCAGCGTCACGTAAAACGCTGGAGCCACCATCGGCGCGATGCCGATTACACCGACAACGACCGCAAGCAGAACACGAGGATTCATCTCATTCCTCCTCGTGATGCGTGGTAGTCAGCGAGCGCCACAGCAGGATCGGCAAGATCAGCGTGAACACGATGACTTCTTTGTACGCACTGGCCCAGAACGACGAAAACGCCTCGACAAGGCCCACAAAGATCGCGCCTGCAGCCGCAATCGGGTAGCTTGCGAGCCCACCGACGATAGCGCCGACAAAGCCTTTGAGTCCCACCAAGAATCCAGAGTCGTAGTACACCGTTGTGATCGGGCCGATCAGCAGGCCCGAAATCGCGCCAATCGCGGCCGCAAGCGTCAGGCTTAGGCGTCCCGCGAAATTCGGGCTGACGCCGACAAGTCGCGCACCCGTGCGGTTCGCCGCCGTCGCGCGAAGCGCCTTGCCGAACAGCGTGTATTTGAAGAACACGCCCATGCTCACAACCAGCGACGCCGTGAACGCGTACACGAGCAAGCTTTGGCCGGAAATGTTGACGCCCCCAAGCGAGAACGACGCGTTAGTGAAGGCGGATGTACGCGCGCCTTCGGCGCCGAAAAACAAAAGCCCGAGGCCAGTCAACACAAAGTGCACGGCGACAGAAACGATTAACAACGTGAGTACCGGAGCCGTCGCAACCGGTTGAAACGCCAGTCGGTACACCGCCGGTCCCATCGCGGTCACCGACACCACGGTCGCGAACACCTGCAGCGCGAAACCCGCCTGCGCGGCCCAAACACCCCAGACAACAAGCGCGGCCAAAACGCACGGCAAGGCACTCCCCGCCATCGCACGCAGCATTCGCGAAGGTTCACGACGAAATGTCAAACCCTCTGACAATACAGCCGCCGCAGCGAGTGCGAGCAACAGCCACACGGTACCGGGTAGTTTGCCCTGCTCGAACGCCGCCAGCGTGAGCACCGTAAAGGCAACAAATTCGCCCTGTGGCACAAAGATCACACGCGTGACGGCGAACACCAGCACCAACGCGAGCGCCAATAAGCAGTAAATCGCGCCGTTGGTCAGGCCATCCTGAGCGAGTAGCGCAGCAATCGAGAAGTCC
>JAKPSO010000567.1 GCA_029571495.1 Pseudomonadota bacterium | reverse complement strand
CGCGCTCTTCTGCAAGCTCGGTCGACGCCCAGTAGGCGTAGTAGCACACGGCTTCCATCGAACGATCAGCGAACTCCATCGCGTCTTGCGACGCATACGGCGTGCGCATCATGTGCAGCGCGTCTTGGAAGCCCATGATGCCAAGGCCGACAGGGCGGTGCTTCAGGTTCGACGTGCGCGCTTTTTTCACCGCGTAGTAGTTGATGTCAATCACGTTGTCGAGCATGCGCATCGCGGTGCGAATCGTTTTTTGCAGCTTGACTTGATCAAGAACGAAGCCGCCTTCGCCGTCGTCGATCATGTGATTGACCAGATTGACAGAGCCGAGATTACATACGGCAATTTCGGTTTCGCTCGTATTGAGCGTGATCTCAGTGCACAGGTTGGAAGAGTGCACGACGCCCACGTGTTGCTGCGGCGAGCGCACGTTGCATGGGTCTTTGAAGGTGATCCACGGATGGCCCGTTTCAAAGAGCATTGTGAGCATCTTGCGCCACAGCGTGGTGGCTTGGATGGTCTTGAAGACTTTGATTTCGCCACGCGCCGCCTTCGCTTCGTACTCCGCGTAGCGCGTTTCGAAGGCGCGACCGAACAGGTCGTGCAGGTCAGGTGTGTCGGACGGCGAGAAGAGCGTCCACGGGCCGTTTTCCATGACGCGCTTCATGAACAGATCGGGAATCCAGTTCGCCGTGTTCATGTCGTGCGTACGGCGGCGGTCATCGCCCGTGTTCTTCCGCAGTTCAAGGAACTCTTCAACGTCAAGATGCCACGATTCGAGGTAGGTGCAAACCGCGCCCTTGCGCTTGCCGCCTTGATTTACGGCCACCGCGGTGTCGTTAACGACCTTGAGGAAAGGCACGACGCCTTGTGATTCGCCGTTGGTACCCTTGATATGCGAGCCCATCGCGCGGACCGGCGTCCAGTCGTTACCCAAGCCGCCTGCGAACTTCGAGAGCAGGGCGTTTTCTTTAATGGCTTCGTAGATGCCGTCGAGGTCTTCGGCGACGGTCGTGAGGTAGCACGAAGAAAGTTGCGAGCGATGCGTCGCGGAGTTAAAGAGCGTTGGCGTGCTCGACATGAAGTCGAAGCTCGAGAGCAGTTGATAGAACTCAATCGCACGTGCTTCGCGGTCGGCTTCGTTCAGTGCAAGGCCCATGGCCACGCGCATGAAGAAGGCCTGCGGCAATTCGAACCGGCGATCGGCGCCATTCGGACCGGTGCGGTCGATCAGGAAGTAGCGGTCGTACAGCGTTTGCAGGCCAAGGAAGCCGAACTTGAAGTCGCGCGTGTGATCGAGCGCCGCGCCGAGCTTCGGCAGATCGTAACTCGCCAGCTCGGGGTTCAAGAGGCCAATCGAGATGCCGTGCTTGATGAACTTCGGGAAGTACTCGCCGTACTTCGTTGCCATGTCGGCTTGCGAGGCTTCTTCGCCGAGGATTTCAAAGCGAATGGAGTCGAGCAGCAAACGGGCCGTGACGAAGCTGTAAGCCGGGTCTTTTTCGATGTACTGGCGCGCAGCGAGAATGGCGCACTTGCGCACTTCTTTCGCGGAGACGCCGTCGTACAGATCTTTCAGCGTTGACTTGAGGATCAGGTCAGCATCGGCAGCGCCATGGAGGCCCTCGCAGGACGACTTGATGAGTTCGCGCAGGCGCAACAGGTCCAGCGGACGGCGAACGCCGTCTTCCACGACGTGAAGAATCGGCTCTTGGTCTGCTTCTTTGGATTTTGCCTGCAGCGCGCGCTCTTGCATGCGACGCTCGCGGTAGAGCACGTAGGCGCGGGCGACTTCGTGTTCGCCAGAGCGCATGAGCGCCAGCTCAACCTGATCCTGAATTTCTTCGATGTGAATCGCGCCGCCTTCTGGCTTGACGCGCATGAGCGCACGCATGACCGCTTCGGTCATTTGTGCCGTGACTTCGCGGGCGCGGGCGGACGCTGCGCTTTGGGTGCCGTGCGCCGCCAAGTAGGCCTTGGTCATCGCGACGGTGATTTTTGAGGGTTCAAACGCAACGACCGAGCCGTTGCGGCGAATAACTTTGTACAACGAAGCACGACCCGATTCAGGTGTGGCGGATGAGTTGCCAGAAACGAGGCCCATCACGGCGGGGTTCACGTTCATAGCGGGGCCACCGGTCTGGGTGGGCGTGGATTCGAGCATGTGTGCTTCTCCAAAAGTATCAGTGTCATATTGGCGTGGGCTGCGTGTGGGTGGATCGCTCAGTCAACACCTTCGGTGTGCTAACGCTGATGCCGCCTTTGCGCTTGGGCCTCCGTGCCCGCCCCTTTTTATTGTCAATCTCTTTGGTCTTTCTGGCCTTGCGGCTCAGTAGCCCATGTCAAGCGTCGCAGTACCGCCGTGTGTGAAACCTTCTCGCTGGTATTCAGGAGAGGGCAAATGACACACCGGAGCAGCACGTCGACGCGTGTAAAGCCTGTAAAGCGATGGAACAGGCGAAGGATACGACCAACAATATCTAGTGGTCAAGCGACTTTTTTACCCCTACATCTTGTGGTTATGACGTCGTTCTAGCGCTTGATGTTTGTGAAACATCGCGGCGGAGCACGCCGCACGGGCCTCGACGCTGAAACCGGGCAATTTGCCCACAGCTTGTCACAGCTTTTACGGCAGTTTTCCACAGACTTATTTGCGGAAAATTCGTTGTGCTGCGCGTCAGACCTGATCAAAAAAATGTGGCCTCGATACAACAGCGCCGTGCGAAGGGGAATTAGGCGCGCGAGACTTTCTCGATCGCGCGCCGCAGCAACTTTGCGAATGTCGCCGGAAAAGTCTTCCGAAGCACAAGCGTCGGCGCGTTATGCCAGGTCGCGCAGCGCACCAGTGCGCCGGCGATGTCGGTCGCAAGTTCCTCGGTGGCGGCGACACCTGGCTCTAGATGCAGCGCACGAACTTCAAACACTCCGTCGCTGCGATGCGCCTTGGCATCGACGCGGCCGACAAGTTCGCCGCGCACGAGGATCGGCAGCGTGAAGTAGCCGTATCGGCGCTTGGCCTCGGGTGTGTAGCACTCGATGCGATAGTCAAAATTCCAGAGCATCTGTGCCCGCTCCCGATCCCAAACAAGTGGATCAAACGGTGAGAGCAGCGTGGTGTAGGTCGCGACCAGCTTGTTTTGCGCCGCACGGCGGAGCAGCGCCGAGTGGTCCGGATGAACGTATACAGGCCACGGCAGACCGACGACCTTCACGCGTTGCAGTAGGCCGCGATCAACCAAGCTGTCGGGGTGCGGTCGAGGGGCCCGGCGGGCATGGCGGAAGTAGTCGC
>JAKPSO010000547.1 GCA_029571495.1 Pseudomonadota bacterium | reverse complement strand
AGGGCAACACGCGCAACGCCTTGGTGCTGCCGTTTCGGGGCGAGGCCTTGATGTCCTGGACCGAGATGGTGCGCGTCAATCGCAGTGCCGACGACGAGGATGACGGCACGGCCACCAAGGTGGCTGACGACATGGATCAGCTCTCGGTCGCTGGTGAGGGGCAAAGCCTGGCGGCGCGCGTGAAGTTTGACCTAGACTTGCCCAGCAGCAGCGCCGACGACCAGCCCTTGGGCGCTGGTCAGCCGTTTCCCGAGTGGGACTACCAGCGCGGCATACTGCAACCGATGCATTGCAGCGTGCAAGAGATGCTCACGCGCCACAACAAGCCCTTTGTGCCCAGCGCAGCGCTGCACAAGACCGCACGTCAGCTGCGCCGCCGACTGGAGGTGCTGCGCGACGCGCCGCGACCGCAACACGGGCAAGACAGCGGCGAAGACATCGACCTTGACGCCTGGGTGCGCTTGCAGGGTGAGGCCGCGCAACCGCGCAGCGACACACCGGCGGTCTACACCCGGCGCGTGCGCAGCGAACGCAGCCTGGTCACCTTGCTGCTGGCAGATTTGTCGCAATCCACCGACGCCTACGCCAACGACCAGCAGCGTGTGATCGACGTGGTTCGCGACGCGCTGTACGTGTTTGGCGAGGGCCTGAACGCGGTGGGCGACCCGTTTGCTATGTGGGGCTTTAGCTCGGTGCGGCGCAAGCACGTGCGCTTGCAACAGCTCAAGCGTTTCGATGAACGCTGGGACGAAACGATCCGCAGCCGCGTCGCCGCCATCCGCCCAGGGTACTACACGCGCATGGGCGCGGCGCTGCGCTATGCCACACAGCAATTGGGCGCGCGGCCCGAGCGCAAACGCCTGCTGATGCTGCTCACCGACGGTAAACCCAACGATCTGGACCAGTACGAAGGCCGCTACGGTCTGGAGGACACACGCCACGCCGTGCAGCAGGCCCGCACCGCCGGGTTGACCCCGTTTTGCGTCACCATCGACACTGCCGCACACGACTATCTGCCCATGCTTTTTGGTCGCCAAGGTTTTTGTCATGTGCACCGTCCACAAGATCTGGTGCAGCGCTTGACGCTGGCCTGGTCGCTTCTAGCGCGTTGAGCTTAGAAAACGTATTCGCTTAGATGAATGAACAGATTGCCCCACGTACGCAGTGTTCGCTCCCGAATCGATGCCCCACGTGGTCGGCATTCGCATCCAGGCGACCCGCGGTATCGGTTCGACGGTTTGACGCGCTAGCAAATTTTCTGCATCAAGAATTCACAACATGAAGACTCCTCGTTGTCGCGCTATTCCCAAGTTGTTGGCGCTGACTTGCTTATCGCTCGTGTACATCAATGCATGGGGACAAAACGCCGTAGCAGATCGTGCGCTGCAGGCAGTCGTACTCAATCCCGTTGTTGTCAGCGGCTCGCGCAGCGAACAACCGCGCGACGATCTGCCGATGTCCATGGACGTGATGACTGCCGCGGATCTGCAAGATGGGCAAATCAGTGACATACACGACCTCGCGAAAAGTCTGCCCAACGTCTCGGTCAAACATGCGCCGACGCGGTTCACCGTGACCGGCGCGGGCAATACCACCGGACGCGATGGCAACGCGGGATTCAACGTGCGCGGGCAAGACGGCAACCGCGTTTTGTTGCTAGTAGACGGCGTTCGCTTGCCGCGCAGCTACATCAATGGCAACAACGCCTTTGGTCGTGATCTGGTCGATCTGGGTTTGCTCAAGCGCGTTGAACTCGTGCGTGGCCCGAGCTCGGTGCTGTACGGCTCGGACGCCTTGGCCGGTATGGTGAATTTCATTAGCCACGACCCCGTCGACTTTCTGAACGGCGTCGGCGCAGCGCGCAAGACGCTGGGCGGCGAAGCAGCCTACGCCTACAACGGTGCCGACCAGGCGCACCGTCTTTCGGCCACGCTGGCTGGCAACACCGATGACAGCCTGCAATGGTTGCTCACGGCGACCGCTGGTCGCGCCCACGGCGTTGACAACATGGGCAGCAACGACGCTGCCAATGTGGACCGCACCCGGCCGAATCCGCAAACCGACCACAATGGCTCGGTTCTGGGCAAACTCGTTTTCAAGCCCGGTACCGGTCAAAAGCACGTGCTGACGTTCGAACACATGCAAAAGACGTCTGACGTAGAGTTACTCTCCAGCCGCGCCAAAGCGCCATTAGTGGCAGCGTCAGTCGTCGGCGAAAGTGCGCGGCAAGAACACCAACGCGACCGCATGACTTGGGACGCGCGCTACGCGCTTGACCGTGCATGGGCCGATCAACTGCAAACCACGCTGAGCTTCCAAGCCGGCACGGCGCAAGACAATGGCCATACCCGACGCTACGACGGCGGAGTGCGCCTGCGTGACACCGCCTACGACGAACGAGCTTGGCAGGCTAGCGCGCAATTCAGCAAGGCCTTGCCAATAAGTGCGCAATGGTCACAAAAAATCACCTATGGTCTGGACCTAGCTAGCACTAACGTCAGCAGTTGGTTTGACGGCTTCGACCCGAAGCCCTTACCCACCTACCTACCGAAGAAGTATTTCCCCGATACGCGCGACAGCACAGCAGCGCTGTACGCGCAAAGCGAGATCAGCGATGCGCGTTGGGCCATCACGCCGGGCTTGCGCGCCGAGTATTTTTCGCTGAACGTGTTGAGCCAGGACGGCTTTGCACCGCCATCGCCCACGCCGGGTAAGTCACTCTCCGGCTCGAACGTTTCGCCCAAGCTGGGCGCGTTGTACCGCGTCACGCCGCAGTGGAGCGTGTTTGCGCACTACGCCAGCGGCTTTCGTGCGCCCAATGCCACGCAGATCAACGGCTTTACCGAAAACCCGACGCTCACCACGTTTGTCAAACTACTGAGCAACCCTGATCTCAAACCCGAGACCAGCCGCAATGTGGAGCTGGGCGTGCGCGCGCGTCTCGAACGGCTGCATCTGGACGCCGCTGTGTTTAGTGGCAATTTCAAGGATCTGATCGTCGACAAGAAGCCGCTAGGCGGTGCGGGGGTTGCGGGTGACCCGTTGCTGTTCCAGACCGTTAATGTGGACCGAGCGCGCATTCAGGGTTTCGAGTTCAAGGGCACCGTGGATTTGGGCGACCTGGCCGGTGGTGCTTGGAGTTCTAGCTTTGCTTACGGCCAAGCCAAGGGCACGGATCGCAGCACGAACTTGCCACTGAACGCGATTGACCCTGCCAAGCTCGCGCTGGGACTCAAGTACAGCGCCGCGCGCTGGGACGTGAGCGTTGACGCCGTGCACCACGCGGCCAAGACCGAGTCGGATCTGGATAGCCCTTATCTGGCGAAACCTGCAACCGCTCCGCGCAAGAAACAGTTCACCGTGCCCGCTGCCAACACACTAGACATGCAAGTGCAGTACCGCGTCCAGCGTGATCTACGTGTGTACCTTGGTGTCTTCAATTTGAACAACCGCAAATATTGGCTGTGGTCGGATGTTCAAGGTTTGGATGCCGCCTCGACGGCGGTAGACGCCTATACGCAAGCGGGTCGGCACGCAAAGTTGTCGGTGGTGTGGCGCTATTGATTCTTGATTCGCTGTGCGCTGCTCAAGCAGTCAATCTTGATGTGACGCACGGCAACGCGCGTGTAACCGCAACGCCGAATCAGATGACGACCGAAGTCTTTGCCAAGCTGTCTTGGGCGGTGAATTTGTAGTCCGCACGTTTTGCGCGGCCCTCGCGCCCTAAAATGCGGTCATGGCGCTCATGATCACTGACGAATGCATTAATTGCGACGTCTGCGAACCCGAATGTCCCAACGATGCAATTCGGATGGGTGAAGAGTTCTATGTGATTGATCCGCAAAAGTGCACCGAATGCATCGGCCACTTCGACACGCCACAATGCCGCGAAGTGTGCCCCGTCGACTGCATTCCCGTAAATCCGGAACACGTCGAAAGCAACGAGCAGTTGCTAAACAAATATTCCGCCCTCATCAAATTGAAAGTCAAAGCCGCATGAAGACCAAACCCGTTCTGACCCTCGAAGACGTCAAGAAGATCGCCGCTGGCGCAGAGGCGGAAGCCGTGAAAAACAATTGGGCGGTGACGATTTCCATCGTTGACGATGGCGGTCATTTGTTGTGGCTGCAACGATTGGATGGCGCGGCGCCGGTGTCGTCGTGGATCGGACCCGCGAAGGCGAAGACGGCGGCCGTAGGTCGCCGCGAATCGGCGGTGTACGAGAAGATGGTGAACGAAGGCCGCGTGTCGTTCTTGTCGGTTGATCCGGTCACGCCACTCGAAGGCGGTGTGCCGATCATGGTCGATGGGCAATGCGTCGGCGCAGTCGGCGTGTCTGGCGTGAAATCGACGGAAGACGTGCAGATCGCCAAAGCGGGAATCGCCGCGCTCGGAATGTAGGCGTTTGCCTTAACAGCTTTGTAGCGCTATCGACCAATATACGGTCGTTAGCGTCATATTTATCTGAAAGTCAACAT
>JAKPSO010000541.1 GCA_029571495.1 Pseudomonadota bacterium | reverse complement strand
GACAAGGGCAACAACACCTATTGGTACACGTTGCGAAGCGACAGCACATTCCAGCGCATGAACCGCGCGAAGAACGAGACGGTCCGCGGAAACTGGAGCTTTGACGCGGAAAAGCGGATGATTAGTTTGAACAATACTGATGGTGTCGCGCAACCCGAAACCGAGCGTCTGGTGTACTCCAACAGTCGCGGCCTCGTGACTGCCATAGATGCGACCACGTTTCAGTACAAACTGGTGTCGGTCGTTGAGGCTGCGGGCTGTGACGCGACCGAAAGACTGCGCGAACTTTCGCCAAGCAAACTGTAGTCAACACCAGAACGCAGGTCGCCCTACGCGGTGGCCCGCGCCATCGCGTCCAGCATCACCTCTGGCGGTTGCGCGCCGGAGAGCGCGAGCCTTTGATTGAACACAAAAAACGGCACGCCGGTGATGCCTTGCTGGCGCACGTTTGCGTCTTGCGCCGCGATTTGTTGCAACATCGCGGGGTCGGCGAGCATGGCGCGAACAACCACGCCGTCGAGGCCGTTGTCGCTCGCGATTTTCGCGAGTGTGTCGAGGTCGCCAATGAACTCGCCATCCACGAAATAGGACTTGAACAATTGCTCGACGATGGCGTCGGCGTGAAGCCCTTCGTCAATCGTTTGCGCGTATGCAATGAGCGCGTGCGCGGCGAGTGTGTTGGGCTGTCGCTTGATGCCATCGAAATTGAGGTCAAGTCCCGCGTTTTTGCCCGCCGCCGAAACGCGTGCGTAAATTTCTGCGGCGCGCTGCGGTCCACCGAATTTCGCTTCAAGGTAACCCTTGCGGTCCGTGCCTTCGAGCGGCAAGTCGGGATTGAGTTGGAAGGCGTGCCAACGCACGTCCACTCTGCCGTCAGGGTTCGCGGCTCGCCACGTCCCGAGTGCCGCCTCGAGGTGGCGTTTGCCGATGTAACACCACGGACAAACGACGTCGGACACAACGTCGACAGTGAGCGATTTTTGTGCGGTCATGATTGCTTGCTTTCTGCGGAATATTTGTCCACACGTTGCGACGAAACGAGACGAGTCAAGCCACGCCAGAGCATTTCCATCGGGCCATGGTCATGTCTGCTGGCGAGCCAGGCGCGGATGAAGCCGCTGAGCAGAATGTACGTCGCAATCGCAATCATTGAATAGGCAAAGCGGCCAAGCTCGCCGTGCCAGCCGATGAGGCTCTTGTTGAAAACAATAGCGAACACGATCGATTGTCCGAAAAATTGCGTGAGCGGTGCGCGGCCGGTGGCGATCGCTAGGCTCGCAACGCCGCGCTTCGCATCGCCGCGTTTGCTCAACAGTGCGGCAAGAGTGAACCACAACCAAAGACCACCGAGGCTCGCTGGAACAAGCGCGACCGTCATCACTCCGCTGCCGATGTCGTTGTACATACGCGCATCCCACCCGCCATGTAGCGCCGCAAAACACTCTACAACTGTCCCGCCGATGAACGCTGCGACACCCAGGGCGACGATTCCTTTACGCGCAAACGGCGCCGCGACGAAGCGCGGCAAGGCTCCGGTCTGCGCCGCCCAAAGTCCCAAGGCGAACCAACCCCACATATCCAGTACCAACAATTGCGCCAATCCGCGCTCAAGATATTCCATGGGATGCTGTGCCAGCGCGGAACGCCAGGTGTCCGCTGAGAACGACGACGTCTCCGGCCACGGCCACGGACGCGGGGCATCACTGAACAAAATAGCCGAGAAACCAAGCAGCGCGTAGAGCAATGTCGCGATCACGAGCACGCTCGCCGCAATCGTCGCGACCCTTCTTCCGCTGCGCCGCACAAGTCCCACGCCGACTAAACCGACGATTGCGTAGGTCGCCAGCACGTCTCCCGGCCACAGCAGCAGCCCGTGCACAAGCCCCAACGCCAGCAGCGCCCACAATCGCGGTCGCAAGTCACCGGGCGTGCGCGTTGCCTCCGGAAGCCGTGCCCACTGCAACGCGAGCCCCGCGCCGAAAAGAAAGGCGAGCACCGGATACGAACGATGCGAGAACAAGATCGCGACGAAATATTCGGCGAACACATCCCACGGCGTTTTCGCGAGGTCGAGCGCGTACAGCATCGTCCAACCCACGGCGTAGTGATGCACATTGACCAACGCAACGCCGAGCATTGCGATGCCGCGCGCGAGGTCAATGGCCAAATACCGTGGATTCGGGTCCATATAACTTTTATGCTAGAACGACAGCAAAGCAAAGCTTGCACGCGATTTTGTCGTTATGTCGACTATACGAAAAAATTCGCCACAACGACCATCCGGCAGCCGCTGGAACCGCAAAGCTGTTAACCGCCAAAATGTTGACGCAACGCCACCGCGCCGTCCGCGAGCGCGCGCGGCGTGAGCGAATTCATGTGCAGCTGAAATGCGGTCGAAAGATTCGGATAGTTGCGCTTGATCGCCGTCGTGTAGAGCGGGTCGTAGTGATCGACGAGCAATGATTCGACGAGCGGATCAACGGCGTCGGCATTTGCGAGCGCCTGCCATTCGCCAATTTTTTCGCCGCCACGTAACGCTTTGAGCGGCGCGAGCTTTTTCATCAAGAGCGCAGGGTCAGCCACGAAATGCTCGTACTCGCCGCGCAGGTGCGTCACGCGCGCGGCGACCGGCACGTCCAACCACACACATTGTCCCGCGGCCATCTTCTCGCGCATCGCATCGGGCATTTGAACGAGCCCGATGCGCTTGCTTTCGGACTCCACAAACACTGGACGCGACGGATCAAGAGAGCGCAGCTGCGCCCAAAGCAGACTGTCAAAACGCTTCTGCGACGGCTGCGGCGCCGTCACGCTCTCGCCCAGCAACGAGCCCTTGTGATTCGCCAAGCCTTCAAGGTCAATGACCTGCGCGCCGACGTCGCGCAGTGCGTGCAGCAGCGCCGTTTTTCCGGTGCCCGTACAGCCACAAATCGTGACGTAGTTGAACCGCTTCGGCAATTCGTTTAGCTCGCTCGCGACGCGCGCGCGATATGCCTTGTAGCCGCCCTCAAGCTGAACGGCGCGAAAACCAATTTGCCGCAACACCAGTGTCAGAGAACCCGAGCGTTTGCCGCCGCGCCAGCAATACACAAGCGGCGCCCAATCACGCGGCTTGTCCGCGAAATGCTGTTCCAGCATGTCCGCAATACGCCGCGAAACGAGTGCCGCACCCATTCGCTTCGCGGCGAATGGCGACACCTCTTTGTTGATGGTGCCAACGCGCGCACGCTCTTCATTGTTGAGCACCGGGTGGTTCACCGCGCCG
Organism: Pseudomonadota bacterium; assembly: GCA_029571495.1. GTDB lineage: Bacteria > Pseudomonadota > Gammaproteobacteria > Burkholderiales > Casimicrobiaceae > Casimicrobium. The sequence continues at coordinate 262 of JAKPSO010000541.1, read as the reverse complement.
GGGATGAAATCAAGCGTGTATTCGCCTTCGGAGCGCGCGTCAATGATGTCAGCGCCAGGCAGCAAGAACGCATCGAGTTGATCGGCGGTGATCGTCCCGCTGTTGGCGGTCGAGCTAGCAACGCTCATTTAATGAGTTTCATCAGCGCGGGCCACACGGTATCGACCAATGCCGGTTGCGCCGCGGCCGTCGGGTGAATGCGATCCGCTTGAAACTTGGTCAGATCGGTCGCGATCTTTTCGAGGAAGAACGGCACGAGACC
>JAKPSO010000533.1 GCA_029571495.1 Pseudomonadota bacterium | reverse complement strand
CACTTTGCGTTGCGCGCGGTCATCGCCGAACCGGACCGAATCCTCGCGACGCGCGGCCTGACGCGCATGCACCATCGCATCCTTTTTTTCGTCGCGCACACGCCGGGCATGAGTGTCGGCGAGCTGCAATCGACGCTCGACGTCACCAAGCAGGCACTCAACGCACCGCTGCGACAGCTGCAAACGCAGGGCTTGATTGAACTCGCCAAAGCCGACCACGACGCGCGGGTACGAGAAATTCGCCTCACGACCGACGGCGCGTCTCTTGAAGCGAAGCTCACGGGAGAGCAGTACAAACTCTTCGTCGAAGCCTTCGCTAAGGCAGGCTCGGACGCGCACGAAGGATGGCGCGCGGTGATGGTTGAACTCGCGCGGCATGCGGGGATGAAGTAGCGGGCGCTTCCGTACGAGTCTCGCTGCCCAGAGAACGGTAGGAGCAGCGGAAGCCGCAAAAACGGTGGGTCGCGGCTTCCGCCGCTCCTACAGGGCAGACGTGTCACGGAGTGGTAACAGCTTTTTGACGCAAACGACTATGCAGCGGTCGTTTCCGGCAAATACGTGATGAAGTCGACATGCAGGCAATATGAGCCGAAACGACCGTTGAGCGGTCGCCAAAGCTAAAAAGCTGTGAACCGTAGCCTCGATGCAACGAAGTGGAATCGAGGAAACCGTTGCGACCACCAGCCGTCGATGGGCGCGCGTTGCATCCGTCGATTCCGCTTCGCTGCATCGAGGCTACGTCCATTGCCGATCACACGCGAAACTTCGTGCGACGCGACACCTACGCATCACGCCAACGCCGCCTCATAAAACGCTCGAATCGCTTTGCGTTCGTCAGTGAGTTCTGTGATCGGCACCACGGCGCGCTCGGCGCCTTGCAGACGAATCGCGTGCTGCTTCGAGCGAAGCGTGCGATACGCATTCGCCGCGTCCGACCCCACGGCGACAGGTACGAGGCCCAGCTCGCCCGCGCGAATCGCGAGTGCGATGTTGCCGTGATCGGCGCGAAGCGTTGGGTACGCATGCGCGTAGCGCAGCACCAGCGCTTGCACTGCAAACTCCAGGTCGACGAGGCCGCCGGTGTCATGTTTGATGTCGAACCATTCTGCGGCCTTGCGGTTCGGGTGGCCTTCGGCGACTTTTGCGCGCATCGCAATGACCTCGTCGTGCAGCGCAGGCCAGTCACGAACGCGCGAGATGATTTCCTCACGGATGGCCTCGAACGCCGCGCCCGTCGCCTTGTCGCCCGCCGCGAAGCGTGCGCGCGTGAGCGCTTGGTGCTCCCAGGTCCACGCTTTTTCGCGTTGATATTCCGCGAACGCCGAAACGGTCGAGAGCAACAGGCCCGCCGCGCCATCAGGTCGCAAGCGAACATCGATGTCGTAGGCGCGACCTGCTGCGGTCATGGTGAGGAGCCAACTCTGCAAGCGCTGCGCAACGCGCGTGAGTTGATCGCGATACGCAACCGCGTCATCGGGCATCAAGAAAATCAGGTCGAGATCGCTCGCGTAACCCAATTCCTTGCCGCCCCACCGCCCATACGCAGCAACCGCGATCTTTGCATCCTCCGGAAGTTTCGCCATTTTCATGAGGTGCGCAAGTGTTGCGCCAACGACCGCATCTGCGAGCCCGGACAAATGGTCAGACAGCGTTTCCAATGGCAACAGACCGGCGATGTCTTTAAGTAACAAACGGAACGTCTCGCCTTGCTGGAAATGTCGAATGGCATCAATCGCGCGCTCTTGATCGTCCGCGTCCGCAGTGAGGCGCGCTGACAGTTCCTCCCGCCACGCGTCGTAATCCACTTCGTCACCCAGCGTGCGGCCGTCGAGGAGCTCGTCGAGCAGCAGCGGGTGCTGCGTCACGTAACGAAGCGCCCAGTCGCTTGCCGCCGCCAGGTCAATCACCCGATGCACCACGCGCGGTCGCTCGACCATGAGCGCGAGATAACTCGAACGCGATGCCACGGCAAGTAGCAAGTCGAGCGTGCGTTTGCACGCGATGTCCGGTTGCGCGGTGGATCCCGCGTACTCAACGACCGCCTGCACGAGGCGCTCAAAACGTTCACGACTGGCTGTGGGCAGCGAACGCGGGCGCGAACCTTCGAGCGTGGCGCGCACGTACGACGCCGTGTCCTCGGGCTCGTTGAAGCCAAGAGTGGCTAGGCGCTCGGCAGTCACTTCACGATTGTTTGATGCGGGCGCAGCTTTGTCCAGCGTGGCCGCGCTGGTGGCGCGTGCGTTGATCTCGTCGTTGCCCACGAAGGTTCCG
>JAKPSO010000540.1 GCA_029571495.1 Pseudomonadota bacterium | reverse complement strand
TGTAGCGCTTGTCATTCGGACCGATGTCGCGAAACGGCACATCCATCGGGATGTTGCGTGCCGTCATGTATTTCTTAAGATCGTCCTGACACTCCTTGAAACTCGCGGTTTGCCACGGCTTGATCGCGCCTTCGGCGAGTGTCTTGTTTTCGTCTGGAATGAGCAGCCCAAGATCGACGCCAATCACGCGCCCGAAGCCACGACACGTATCGCACGCGCCGAGCGGATTGTTAAACGAAAACGACGACGGATGCGGGTCGCTGTAGGTAATGTCGCACGCAGCGCAGTGCAGGTCGGACGAGTAGCGCCACGCCTGCTCCCCTCCACCCTCTCCCGCCCTTCGGGCACCCTCCCCCGCCGAGGGGGAGGGAATATCCAACACAAACACCGCCACCCGCCCCTTACCGTGCAACAGCGCCGCTTCGAGGGCCTCCATCACCCGCGCTTTGTCCGCCGTGCCGATGCGCATGCGATCCTGCACGACGTTCAAAACGACCGCTCCCTCGCGTTTCTCTTGCGAATGCACGCGCGTGTAACCCTGCGCCGACAAAAACTGTTCGACTTCTGCTTCGTTGAAATTTTCCGGCACCGTGACCGCGAACGTGATCGCCACGCGCGGATCGTCGGCCTTCGCAGCGCGCAGCTTCAAATCAACGTAAATCGAATCGGCCGTGTCGCGTTGCACCACCGCGCCACAGCCTTCGCAGTGCAACTGCGCAAGCCGCGCGAACATCAGCTTGAGGTGATCGTTCACCTCCGTCATCGTGCCCACGGTCGAGCGCGAGGTACGCACCGGGTTGGTTTGGTCAATCGCAATGGCCGGCGGAATGCCCTCAATGCGGTCTACCTGCGGCTTGTCCATGCGGTCGAGAAACTGCCGCGCGTACGGCGAAAACGTTTCGACGTAACGGCGTTGGCCTTCGGCATACAGCGTGTCAAACACCAACGAAGACTTGCCTGAGCCGGACACGCCGGTCACTACAGTCAGCTCGCCGGTGTGAATGTCGACGTCGAGATTCTTAAGGTTGTTTTGCCGCGCGCCACGGATGCGAATGTCCGTGCTGGCCGCAGGCAAGGGTGTTTGCGGAGCGACGGATTTTTTTGCACGCGAGGCGAGCGAACGCGGTGACTTTGGAGTGGGCATCGACGAAAACGGAGCGGGTGAAATCTTTTTCAAGTGTAGCGATTTGCTCGCAAATACTGTGCATATTTCCAGCGGTATGCTCAGCGCGTCGAAGGGAGTGACCTCCCGCGATATTTCGTGCTGCGCTTGCGTAGGCGTCGCATGAATACAACATCGCAGCACGCGAATAGCTTTTGTCCGCGAACCGCTTCTGGATAATCTTCTTCGAGACGAAAGCTTAAGTATCGACTTACCGGCAAACGGCATGGAGGTGGCGGATTGGCGGTCGTTGCGCTCGAAAAGCTGTAGGCCAAGATCGTAGGTCGGATTTGACAGACCAATGACAGACCCCGCGTTTATAGTTCGTCTCGCAAGGCGGCTCGTCAACACGGCGATCGCTAATTTCTGCAGTTTTTAGGGGGACTCATGACACATTCACTCCGCTTCACAGCGAAACTTACCGCGCTCGCCGCAGCGACACTCGCCACTTGCGCGTTCGCGCAAAACGCAAATGTCACGCTCTTCGGCGTCGTTGACACCAACGTTGCCAACTACAGCGCGTCGGGCACGTCGTCTGTCAATCGCGTCGGCACGGACGGATTGACTTCCTCGCGCTGGGGCATGCGTGGCACCGAAGAGCTCGGCAGCGGCATGCGTGCGAGCTTTTGGCTAGAAGGTGCGTTCTCCGGCGACACCGGCTCGATTGGTTCAACCAACACGAACAATCAGTCCACCGGATCGGCGAGCGGCATTTTCGGTCGCCGTTCGACTGTGAGCTTGGCGGGTAACTTCGGCGAAGTACGCGTTGGCCGCGACCTGACGCCAGTCTTCCTTAATCTTTCAGATTTCAACGTGTTCGGCAGCAACGGCACCGGCAACGTGGGCGGCCTGTTCTATCCACTGTTTTCTAGCCAAACGCACGTTCGCACATCAAACGGCGTTAGCTACCTGACCCCGGCCATGGGCGGTGCGTACGCACATCTCACCTACGCTCTGGGTGAGAATTCAAATAACTCCGATGGTCGGTATGTTGGTGGTCGCGTGGGTTACCGCGCAGGTCCGCTGGCCGCGGCGATCGGTACTGCAACCATTAAGTACGTCGCGGGCGACCAGACGCAAACCACCGCAGGTGCGAGCTACGATCTCGGCATGGCAAAAGTGATGGCGCTGTACGGCCGCAACAAGAAGGCAACGGTTGATCACTCGGCCCTGCACGTTGGTGTGTCTGTTCCGTTTGGCTCGACTGACCTGCGCCTCGGCTATACCGACGCACGCGTCAAGGGCGGCGACGGTGCAGCGCAAATCATGGTCGGCGTGATTCACAATATGTCCAAACGCACCGCGCTCTACATCGACGCATCGCAAGTCGACAACAAAGGCGCTGGCAAAAACTTTTCCGTCTCGGACGGCATCAAGCCGGTTACAGCGGGCGGCAAATCAACCGGTATCGAAGCCGGTATTCGCCACACGTTCTAAGTCACGCGCTTAGATCAATCAAGCCGCAGTGGCGTTTCGCCCTGCGGCTTTCTAAATTGCCATGTGCGCAGCTACTGCGCTAGATTGGTCATCGCGCAACTCGCTTCTAGATATGATCGAATGTCGGGCCAAGTTCTGCGCACTGCGTTTGCGCCCAGCGCGCCGCTGAGGACGGCGTCGCCACCGAGGCCCATCCTTGCGCGCGCGAGTAACAGCCAGTCCGTATCAAGCCCGATGGTTCCGTCGGAATCGACGTCGAGGCTGCATTTCATGGGAGCAATGTTTACGGGCGACGCACTGTTCTTGAGTGCATCGTTGCCAACCTGCCCATAGGTGTTCGCGCCCCAACACACGATGCGTTGTGAGGTTGAGAAGCGAATCGAGGCGCAGGCGTGATCTTTTCCTGCTGTGATGACTACAGAGCGATCAAGCGGAGAACCACTACGCGGAACCGGCGCGACACGCGGCGTCGTACTGGAAATGAAATCCCCGGCACCAAGCTGGCCTGCGGTGTTGCCGCCCCAACAATACACATCGGGATCCGGCGCTGAGAAAGCGATGCCACACGTGAAATCAGTGCCTGCTGCGATCTGCTCCTGTGTGACAGGCGTCGTCGGCATCAAGACGGTCGTCGGCGTAGAGCTTGCGACGAAATCGCCATTGCCCAATCGACCCAAGCCGTTGTCGCCCCAACACCTGAACCCGCCGCCCTGCAAACCCGCGCAGGTGTGCGCCGAGCCTGCGGTGACGACCCACGCGGTGTTGATGCCGCTGACAGCCGTTGTTGCGGTGTTGCGTTGCGTTGTTGTGCCGTCACCCAATTGCCCAGTACCGTTGAAGCCCCAGCATACGACCGCACGCGTGGCGAGCACTGCGCAGGTGTGTCGGCCCCCAGCGGAAACGGATATTGCCCCGCTGGTTCCGGCGACTACGGCAGGCGTAGAGAAATCGCCGCCCGTGGTGCCGCGGCCCAGCTGTCCGTAGGCGTTGCTGCCCCAACAGCGAACGCTCGGCGGAGAAAGGTTTACGGGATTCTGGACAATCGCGCAGGTGTGTTGATCGCCGGCTGAGACTGCGCTGGCCTGGGCGGTCAACGTTCCCAAGCTTGCGATCGTGGTGGGCACGAAACTATTGTTGGTCGTGCCGTCACCCAATTGGCCGTTGGTGTTGCGACCCCAACAACGAACGCCGCCGGTACTCAACAGCGCGCATGCGTGCGCGCTCCCAGCGGCGACGGCAATTGCGTTGGTGATAGATCGCACGGCAAGTTGCGTGCGACTACCGGGCGCGGCGCTGATGATTTGATTTCCATTGCCGAGCTGGCCCACATCATTTCGACCCCAGCAGCGCACGCCGCCGCTCTCGAGCACGCCGCAGGTGAACTCGCCGCCGGCGGCTACAACCCCGATTGCGACGCCATTGACAAACCTAGGGCTCGCGAATTCCTCGGCATACGTTGGCGATACGCCAAGCATCACCAAAACGAAAGCGGCAAGGGCGGCTGCGCCGTTCCTAAGGGCCATAGATCACTCCACATGCGCTCAGGCGCGACAAAATTTCAGTCGGTGTTTTGTACGTTGCGTTTGCACCGACCACGCTGGTCGGAACCGCCGTGGGGTTGGTTCCGCGTATCACGCGCGCCATGAGAATGAGATCAGTCATGGCATTGATTGAGCCGTCGCCATCAATATCAAGCGAGCAAGGCTGCGACTCGATCGCGCCCGCGGTCACGCTGAAGTCGAGGTTGGTTTCATAGCCAAGTTGGCCGTATTGGTTGCTGCCCCAGCACTGCACTGCGCCGTCCGCCAACAGCGCGCAGGTGTGGAAGTGGCCGGCCGCGACCGCAGCTGCGTTTGAAATTCCGAACACACGTAGCTTCGCAGGATGGAAGCCACCGTTTACGTGGCCGTCGCCCAGTTGCCCAAGTTCGCCAGCACCCCAACAATCAATCACGCCACCGTCGACGGCGCAGGTGTGAAATCCGCCTGCGGAGATGGATGAATACGTTTTGCTGGTCGTGTATACCGGCCCATGCGTGAGATTGTCTGCACTGCCAAGCGCGCCGTGCAAAAGGTTATTGCCCCAACACGCTGCCGATGCAGTGCCAACAAAGAGCGCGCATGCGTGTTGGCGTCCCGTTGCTGTCACGTTCAACCCCGCGCCTGAAACCACCAATGTGGGCGTGAGCGAGCTGCCGTTGAGCAACGATTCATAGCCCCAGCACCAAATGCCGCCGTCTGCCACTACGCAGGTGCGGTCTACGCCCGCTGAAATCGCCGTTGGGTTGGTGAAGCCTGTCACCGTGACCGGTGTGGCGCGCGTCGTCGTGGTGCCATCACCAATTTGGCCGTGGTCGTTGAAGCCCCAGCAGCGAACGCTTCGTGCGGCAGTGAGCGAAAACTCCATCAACGCACAACTGTGGCGATTTCCTGTTGTTACGCGGGTGACCTGGTTAAAAACAGTGGTGAGTCCGGCGATGACGACCGGCGCGTTGCGTTCCCCCGGTCCGGTTCCCGTACCCAATTGAGAGGCACCGTTGTCCCCCCAGCATTTCACATTGCCCGCAACGAGCGCGCAAGAATGGCTGCCGCCTGCTGAAACTTGCGTCGCGCCGCTAATGCCCACCACGGTCGTGGGGCGGCCGATGGTCATCGCGGGATTGCTAGGGCTAACTTGGCCCGAATGGTTGGCACCCCAACAATGCACGCTACCGCCGCTTCCGAACACCGCGCAGTTGTGATATTCGCCCGCTGAGAGCTGGGTGTAAACCTGCGCGTACGCCGGGGTGACGAGTACGCTTGCCAGTGCGACACACCATCCCAAGACAAACCAAGGCAACCCCGCCAACCACAGCGTCACGCGCTGAGTAAGGCCATTCATGTCGTTCCCCAAAAATGAGTAATGCACCGAAAGAACGAGAAAGTGCGTCGAGAACAGACATTCGCGGGCGATGAATCACGGCGGTGCGCGGGTCTTGCAGCCACATTGTGTTTAACAGCTTCAGTGCGCAAGCGACAGATCAGCGGTCGTTGCAGGCTGTTTTGTCAACTTATTGACATCATCGCATGCGGCTCGAAAGCGCAACCAGCTGGTCGCTGGCGCGATAAAGTTGCATCATTGAGAGTCTGGGTTGACATCTGCCCACCATCGGCGTCGTAGACTAGTTCCCATGAAAAATCTTCTGCTTCTATCCAACTCCCGCATGCCCACCACGGGCTATCTTGAGCATGCCGTTGAGGCGATTCGCGAAACGATTGGCGGCGCGAAACGCGTCGTGTTGATTCCCTACGCGAGCGTGGTTCCGAGCGAGGCGGTGGCGTGGGACGCGACGACCGCGAACGTGCGCGGAGCGCTTTCGTCGCTCGACATCGAAATCACCGCGATTCATCACTACAAAGACGCCGCCGCAGCGCTCGCCGAGGCCGACGCGATCATGGTCAATGGCGGCAACACATTTAATCTGCTTCGCCATCTCCGCCGCAATGAACTCATCGTGCCGCTGCGCACGCAAATCCTCGCGGGCAAGCCCTATGTGGGTTGGAGCGCTGGCTCGGCGATTTGCGCGCCGACGATTCGCACGACCAACGACATGCCGATCATCGATCCGTCGGGGCTCGACGCGCTGGGCGTGATCGACTTTCAGCTCAACGCGCACTACACCAACGCCGTGCCCGACGGCTGGATGGGCGAGACGCGCGACCAGCGCCTCGCCGAGTTTGTGGCGATGAATCCGACGATGCCAGTCTTTGGTTTGCCGGAGGGCGATTGGCTGCGCGTACGGGGTCACGAGATCACATTGTGCGGACCGTTTCCGGGCAAGTGGTTTGCCTCGGGTCGTGAGGCTTACGGCGTGCCGAGCAGATCGACGCTGCTTCGTCCAACCAGCGCATAGTCAGCGGAACGTGTAGTTCGCGATCACGGCGTTGTGGCGAAACGTGATGCTCTTCGCGGTGAGGCCGGGCACCGCGGGCACGAGCGGGTGTAGCGAAGTAATTTCAAATTCAGCCTTGGCCAGATCGCGACAGAAGCGTTGTGGACGCGTGCGACACAGTGTGAGTTCTGTTTCTTCGTAAAACGTAGTGGGCGCGATGACGTCGACGAAGCGCAACCGTTTGAGTTGAACTTGCGGACGAGTCGGGTCGACGATGCGTACAGCGCTTGGACTGCTTGTCGTCAACACGCTCGATTCGTTGTCCGCTGCGACGACAACCACGGCGCACGCGAGCGTTAGTGCAAGCGCGACGCAGAGACGCCATCGACAGCACGGACGATTTCTTGGCGGAGCTTGAGCTTGGGCGAAGCGATTGCGCATGAGGCGAGTAAGAAACGGACGGAAACGCACGAAAACCATGCGTCACCGATGACCTCAGACTACGCGCGACCCATGCATATCGCTGTCAGACGACGCCGCGTCGCGCTGTCGGCGCGCGCTTGCCGCTGCGTTAGTTTCGGCGCCACCACCAAAAGAGTAGGCCAAGCACCAATCCCACGATCGCGTAGCGAAACGCGTAGGAAATTTCAAGCTTGCTGGGCTCGGGCACGCCGGACCAGACTTCAACGTGAACGCCGTCGAAGCTCAAGTTTTTCGCGTTCACCAGCTCAAGCGCCACGCCGACTTTGCGACTTTCCTTGAAGCTCGTGGGCGACGTGCCGGTCATCTCTAAACGCTCGCCGGCTTTCGCGCCGACCTTAGCGATGCCCGGCAACACGTTCAAACGCCGGACGCCGTCGTCAAGAACCCAGCCCGCATTCCACAGCGTCGTGGCATCACCATCGGCCTTCGCGGTGCCTTTCACGGTTACGACGATGGTGTAGGGATTCGCGGTCGCGCTCGTGCTCAACTCTGGACCGGACCAAGCCTCCGTATCCGCCAACAGCGTTGCAACAAGCGGCGACTCACCTTTCACTGGCGCGCTTGCCTTGAACTTCTGAAACTTGGCAATCGTCGCGGCTGGAATGTCGTACGTCGCGACGCGCGATTGGCCAAATTTCTTGTCGTCGGCTGCGGCGGCGGGGTGATTGACGACGAAGCACGCTAGAGCGCAGCCGAACAAATATCGCCAAACGGAGCGTGGCGACGCCTTCAGGGTTGTGAATTTCAAGCGAAGCTTTCGAGGGGTTGCGTGGACTCAAGTTTAGAGTGCCTTCGTGTCACGAAAAAAGTTATGCCCACGATGTATTTTTCGCCCGCACAACGGCTCTGTCGTTCAACTGAACGCGAATTGAACATCTGCTCGCACCAGTTCACCTCAATCAAAACACGACAGGAATCCTCATGAAACTTCGTTCACGCATCGCTATCTCCGCCGCCGCTGTCGGTCTGCTGTTCGCCGCCATTCAAGCGCCCGCATTTGCTCGCGCCGCTTCGAATGTGGGCCACGGCACCACGTGTTACAACGTGCCCACGACCAACGCCAACGGTACGGTCACCTGGACGCGCGTCTGCTTCAAGCGCGCTTGACCGTAGTGTGGCAAGGAGCGCGGCGATGTGTCGGTGCGCTCCTCTGCGCGAGTCTCGGCGGGGTTGCCGTGGCGCAAGTCACCCAACCGACGGGACACAGCGACACCGCCAGCGACGCCAGCGCTCACGTTGAAACCGAATTCGGCCAAGGCTGGGAGCGCTCAACCTCGCCGCTCGTGCGCGTATCGCCCGATGGCGCGTTAGTGCAATTGCCGGGCTTGTCGAAATTGGCCGGGCCCGTATCGCGTTTACTCGTAAATGGCTCGCGCGAGTGGTCGACGGACGGCCCGCTGCAGTTTTCGGCGACGGCTGTTTCGGAAGTGCGTTGGTCGCCGACTGCGCGCGACTTGGGCTTGGCTTTCGGGACGATCGACGTAGCGGCGCGTTGGAACGTCGGTAGCGGCTCGTTGGGCGTATCGCCGTCGCACATGGTGTTGGGCGTAGCTGGCAACTCGTTTCGCACGACGGAATCAATTCGCGTCGATTGGACTCAAGCGTCACCCGACGGTGACCTTTGGTCCGTGCGCATCGAACCCGCGCGGTATCGCCACAGCGCCGCGTTTGTTGATCTAGACGCCGATGTGCTTGCGCTGTCGGGCAACAAGCGCTGGAAGTTCGCCGACATCGGGCTCGACAAAGTGGAGCTGGCGTGGGGCGTTCGTCGCGAGCGCAATCGACAAGGTTATTCGGATCTTTCCAATCGTGGCGCGCACGTTTCGCTCGAAACCACGTGGCCGTTCATCGGCGCGCAGTGGTCCGCAACCCTTCTATTGCAACGTACGCGGTTCGACGGCGCTGGGCCCGATGGCTTGCCCGCACGACGTGATCGTTTCGTCTCGACCGACCTCACCGCCGAATGGCCGCTCGCCAAGAACAGTTACCTGCGCGTGAGTGTGTCCAACGCGACGAACCACGCCACGCCATCACTTTACGAAAACCAGCATCGCGCGATTGAACTTTCGGTGGGCGCGCGCTGGTAGACGCACGCGCACCGAAGGGCGCTCAGCGCCCCGCCTGCATGCGCACCCACGAATTGCCCTGCTGTTGGTAGTACGCGCCTTGTGCGTCCTGCGCGTAGGTGTAGCCGCCATATTGATACGTTTGGCCTTGTGGCAGGTAGTGCGGCAGCATCGTCGTACGGCCCGACGAATCTTGGTACGGCGCAACGCCGCGGATCGCTTGGTTCGTGTAGTTGGCCACGGCGGCGGATTGACGTGCGCTGTTTTGCGCCATGCCCGCGTTGTAGCTGGCGTGACCTTGTTGCACCGTGGCGTTGGCGCGTTGCGAGGCGGCGAATTGGTTTTGTTGGTGTTGCTGCGCGCCTTGAATGTTGGTGCCCGCGGCGGTCATCAAGTCCCAGTACGCGAATTGTTCGAAGGTGAAGTTCGCACGACCCGAGGCGCGCATCTGCGCATACTGTGAGCGCAAACGTGGGCCGTTGACTTTGAGGTGGTTTTGCCAAATCGCTTGTTGGTAACGCGCGTTTTGTTGTTGCATCGCGCCGAGGCGGGCGTTGAACTGCGCGTCGAACGCGGCGTTCTGCGCGGCGATGCCTTGCCATTGCGCGTGGCTCGCGCTGATCGCGACGCTGCTGGCGGCGATGGCGGCAAATTGGATAAAGGCTTTGCGTGTGAACATGATGGTCTCCGGTGGTAGTTTGTCTTGCAATGCGCGGTGTGAGATTCACGTAGCGCCCTTACCGGAGTAGACGCGCCGCGGCGACGGTTGGGACGCCATCGTGGTGCGGGCGGTGTAACACGAGGTTACGCAGTTAGGAGTTTCGTGGGAGCGGCGGCAGCCGCGAAAGCGATCGGTCACGGCTTCGCTCCCACAGTGACTTCCTCTGTTCGCACGCATACAGCTTTCTGCACCTAACGACCGCCTGTTGGCCGTTTGCAGCACTTTTTGTCAATAGTCAATAATCCGACAAAATAGAGCCAAAGCGCCGTGCCACGGTCGTTGCGCGCAAAAAGCTGTAACTCCGTTTGCACGCGAGCACCCGCAGCGCTAGCCTCACTCCCGAAAGGACCTTCGCGCACATGAACTTCAAGCCATTTTTCGTCGCCGCCGTTGTCACTTTCGCCACGCTGAGTCTGAACGCATGCGCTGCTGACACGCCTGCGCCACGGCCCATCGGCGGCGACCGCGACGCGCATGGTTGTCTCCCTGCGGCGGGTTACCAGTGGTGCGCGCGCACCGCGAAATGTGAGCGTTCGTGGGAGTTGGCAAAAACGGAAAACTTCGCAAACACGTCGGAAGGTTTTGCTCAGTTCTGCAAGGATCCGGCCGCGAAACCCACGATCGCGGAAAAAGTGCTCGCATGGAAAAAGCTCGACACCGTCGCCTTTAAAGGCAAGCAAGACGACATCAGTTTCGTCACGCCGGACATCGGTTGGTACGGGAACGGCGCGGGCAAGCTCTACCAAACCATCGACGGCGGCACGACGTGGAAGGAGCGTGCGAACCTGCCCGGCACCTTCATTCG
>JAKPSO010000480.1 GCA_029571495.1 Pseudomonadota bacterium | reverse complement strand
TCTTGATGTGGCGAGCGCGATTGGCGAAGGCGAAGCGCCTTTGACAGTTTCATACCTCGATGCGGCTGGTCCGTCGATTGACCCGCTGCGCGAAGGCATTGAGCACGCGATGCGCCTGCATTCGGATTCCCCTAGTGTGTGCAAAGAAGCGGCAGCGCCGTACGCGAGCGTTCTGGGTGTGGCGCTGATGCATAACCCTGCAACGGGCCGCAGCGCGCGCGTCGAAATCTTCCCCGAATCGCTGAGCCAAATCGCGATGATTCAATCGGTGACGGGCTCGGCGAGCTTGCAAAAGCAAGCCGTGATGTCGGCTCCGGCGGATGGCTTTTATCGCGTGACGTACGTCGGCTAAATAGCAACCGAACGGTGGGCACGGGGTGCCCACCCAACACTGTTCGTTTAAGCAATTTGTAGGCGCGGACTCGGCCGCGCTTCCCCGTTGCACCGAGCGACGCCAAGTCGTCGCCTACCCTTTCAGTGCCACAGCCAATCGCGGGCAAGCCCGCTCCCACAAGTTCGTGCTACGCGCCGTTGACGATGCTGAGCGCCAGCGCTTCAGCCACGCGAATGCCGTCAATGCCTGCTGACATGATGCCGCCGGCGTAGCCTGCGCCTTCGCCTGCGGGGAAGAGGCCGCGCACGTTGAGGCTTTGCAGGTCGTCGTCTCGGCGCTTGATGCGAATCGGTGAGCTGGTGCGCGTTTCGACGGCGGTGAGCACCGCGTCTTCCATGAAAAATCCGGGGATGATTTTGTCGAACTCGGGCAGCGCTTCGCGCATCGCGACGACGGCGTAATCGGGCAGCGCGGTGGCGAGGTCCGTGAGTTTCACGCCCGGCTTATAGCTCGGCTCAACGCTGCCGAGCGCGGTGCTCGGGCGGCCCGCGACGAAGTCGCCGACGAGTTGCACCGGCGCGTCGTACGTCCGACCGCCGAGCTCATACGCGCGGCTTTCCCATTGCTGCTGAAACGCGATGCCAGCGAGCGGGTGGCCGGGATAGTCTTCCGGCGTGACGCCGACGACGATGCCTGCGTTGGCGTTGCGTTCGTTGCGCGAGTATTGGCTCATGCCGTTGGTGACCACGCGGCCGTCTTCTGACGTGGCGGCCACCACCGTGCCGCCGGGGCACATGCAAAAACTGTAGACCGAGCGACCATTGCTCGCGTGATGCACGAGCTTGTAATCCGCCGCGCCAAGAATCGGGTGCCGGGCGCTCGGGCCGAAGCGCGCGCGGTCGATGAGGCCCTGCGGATGCTCGATGCGAAAGCCGATTGAGAACGGTTTGGCTTCGATGTAGACGCCACGATCGAAGAGCATGCGGAACGTGTCGCGTGCGCTGTGGCCGATGGCGAGGACGACGTGATCGGAGGCAATGCGCTCGCCGCTATCGAGCACGACGCCGCGCATTTGACGACGACCGTCGGCGGCGACCGGTTCGTCGATGAGCACATCGATCACGCGGCTCATGAAGCGAAATTCGCCACCGAGTGATTCAATCGTGGCGCGCATGTGCTCCACCATTTTCACGAGGCGAAAGGTGCCGACGTGCGGCTTGCTGACGTACATGATTTCGTCGGGCGCGCCTGCCTTCACGAATTCCTCAAGCACTTTGCGGCCGTAGTGCTTCGGGTCTTTAACCTGCGTCCACAGTTTGCCGTCAGAGAACGTACCCGCACCACCCTCGCCGAATTGGACATTTGACTCCGGATGTAGCTCGCGCTTACGCCACAGGTCCCACGTGTCTTTCGTGCGTTC
>JAKPSO010000468.1 GCA_029571495.1 Pseudomonadota bacterium | reverse complement strand
AGCCCTGCAACGCCAGCACCATGCCGATGAACATGCCACTCATCAGCACGATGATCAGCGACAGCACGCCGGCCTGATAAATCTCCTTGACCACCAGTTGCGGACGCACCACCGAGGTGCCGCTCTGGCGCAGGATTGCCGAGAAGAAGCGCGCCGCGAAGCCGAGCCGCTCGACACCACCAATCGTCGCGTGGCCAAGACGCGACAGGATGCGCAGCACGGGCTTCACGCGAAGTCCTCGGCGAGACTCTTGGCCGGATAGTGAAAGCGCACCGGGCCGTCCGGCTCGCCGTCGACAAACTGGCGGACGAAAGGATCCTGACTTGCCTGGATGCTCGCCACGTCGCCGTGGGCCACGACCTTGCCCTCGGAGATGAAATAGATGTAGTCGACGATTTTGAGCGATTCGGCAATATCGTGCGTCACCAAAATGGACGTCATGCCGAGCGCGTCGTTCAAGCGACGAATGAGCTGGCCCACGACGGAGAGCGAGATCGGATCAAGGCCCGCGAACGGCTCGTCGTAGAGCGCAATTTGCGGGTCAAGCGCGATCGTGCGCGCAAGGGCCACGCGCCGTGCCATCCCGCCGGAAAGCTCGCTGGGCTTCAAATGTGCCGTGCCCCGAAGCCCCACGGCGTTCAACTTCATCATCACCAAATCGTGAACGATCTCGTCGGGCAAATCGGTGTGCTCATGCAGCGGAAACGCGATGTTTTCGAACACCGTCATGTCGGTAAACAGCGCACCGAATTGAAACAACATGCCAAGGCGGCGGCGATGCGCGAACATCTGCTCGGTGTCCATCGTCGCGACCGATTGGCCTCCGACGAGCACCTCGCCGCTGCTCGCGCGAATCTGGCCGCACAAGAGCCGCAAAATTGTGGTCTTCCCGCAACCCGAACCGCCCATCACCGCCACGAGCTTGCCCTTGGGCACCGTGAGCGTCACGCCGGAGAGGATTTGCCGGTCGCGCGTGTACCCGAAGCTCACGTCCTTTAGCTCGACGAGAGGCTCGCAAGATTCGCTGGTTCCCCCATTCCGGGGCATCGCGGCGGGTGAAGAAAAGGCATTGGCCGCAGTCATGGATCGCATTGTATCGGTGAGCTGAAAACTGCCAACAGCTTTTCCGTAGTAACGACCGTGATACGGTCGTTTGCTGCGAATTTTCTTATTTGTCGACTACATACTAAACGACGTTGTGTGCGCCGCTGGGTGGTCGTTGGGGTTGTTTAGTTGTGGTCGATGTTTTGGCGTAGCGATGACCATGACTCGTAGGAGCACGAAGGCATTGTGTGCATGTGCATCGCGAAGCATATCGGCCGACATTAACCGTCAATTTGAATCAACAGCCGATACTGCCGGTCGGCACCTTGGCCGGCAACGCGGTTGTAGCTAGGAAATATTTCAGCTATGGCGTTGAGCACACCAAATCCGTTCATTTCGGCTTGAGTCAATATCGGATTAAGCCCCGTGAGCAATCGCGCTGCGGCATTGATCTCACTGCTGGCGAAGTAGTACGACGCGTTTCCCCCTGTAGGCGGCCCAAACGTGCTTGCATGCCTCACCGAAATCATCAAATTTAGCGGCACACAACGGGCAAGCAATATGACCAAATTTGTGGCCAAGTTGTGCACACCGATTTGCCTGCCTTGCTCCTCGACCCCACGTTGATGCGCCGACGTGCGTGAAGCTCGTTGCTGCACTTGGTCAATCGCTAAAGCTCTCGCTCCAGCGCGTACCCCCTCTCGCCACACTCGGCCCGCAGCTGGCACCCCATTGATCTGCGACAACGCGTCTGCCGCTTCATATACGTCGCCAATATCCAGTCCGCTGCGGCGCACATGGAATGGCCGTCCGCTTTCAGTCGATCCGCTAGCAAATATTTGAAAACTCATCGATAGTCCTCCGTGGGTGTGTGTTGGGATTCGTTGCCTCACAACTCTTAGACGACAACTGGGCGACAAGTGTGACAGTGGTAAGCCGAATTAGCACGCGGGTTGCGGTTCACCACGCCACCCACCTGTGGCTCGTATCAATTTGTGGTGGGTTGAAACCCACCCTACGATTTCCCACGAATTGGGCGGAGAACGCTCGCAGCGACGTGGCCGGCAATGGGCTCGCACCGTATGCGTTAGCGTTGCGAGGTAGGTTCGCGCGTTTGCCTTAATCTGGGGAATCGGCCGCTAAGCGCCTCGGCTCTGAACTTTCCGCTATTCCCGATCCGCAGACGTGTCGCTATATTGTCGGAACGCGACATCGCATTCGTCCTCGGAGCAAAGCCCATGCGAACCGTTCTCGTCACCAACGTCACGCAATACACCGGCCCAGGCGTGGTCGCGACGCTTGTTGCGCAAGGCTCGCGCGTGGTGTGTCACGACGCATCGTTTGTCGATGCTGCAACGCGTGACGCGTTCGTCGCTGCGCATTCGGGCGTGGTTTGCCTCGCTGCGCAGACGCCCGATGCGTTGGTCGCCGAACTAGGTGAGCGTGCGATCAACCTCGACGCCGTGGTGTCGAACGACGTCTATCCGATCACGGCCCGAGCGATTGGCGAGATCGCTCCAGAAAATTTTCGCGACACATTCGAAGCGGTGTTTATGTTTCCAGTGCAGCTGGCACAACTGCTGCTGCCCGCGATGAAAGCGCGCCGGTGCGGGAACCTCGTGTTCATCACCTCCGCACGGCCGTTGCGCCCGGAGCATGGATTTGCGGTGCCGACATCGATTCGCGCTGCAACGACGAACTTCGCGCTCGCGATGGCGCGCGAGGTGGCGAGTTTCGGGATTCAGGTGAACGTCGTCGCGCCGAATTATTTGTACAGCGAGATGTATTACCCGCGAGCGCGATTCATCGACGACCCGAAAGGCCGCGAACAGATCGCGAGCCTCGTTCCGATGGGCCGCCTCGGCACGCCCGAAGAAATCGGTGAGCTCGTGGCGTTTTTCGCGTCCGGACGTGCGCAGTTTGTGACGGGGCAAGTGATCAACTTCACGGGCGGATGGCCTTGATTCCAGCACGGCGCGAGCGCTGCAACAGCTTTTAAGGTCGAATGGCCATTCTGCGGCCGTTTCATGACTTTTTCGCGCTTCTTGAGTTCTCGCAATAAATGCCCGTAACGACCGACCGACGGCCGTTCGTAGCGTAAAGCTGTTACCTCATGCGCCCTTCATCGTCTCGGCGAGCGCGTAAAGCTCATCCCTGCTTTCGCCAGTGAGTTTGGCCGCGAGCTTCGCGGCTTTCGCGGGCGGCAGTTCTTGCAGCAGCGCTTTGAGCAAGCTGCGGGAGTCTAGGCTGGAGGCGCGTTTTGACTCGGGTGCGCCCTCGACGGCGACAACAAATTCGCCGCGCATGCGCTCCGCATTGGCCTGCAACCAAGCCATGAGTTCGCCGGCGGTGGTGGCACTAATCGTCTCAAATTTCTTGGTGAGCTCGCGGCCGATGACGACGCGGCGCTCGGCGGGGAGTGCTTTGGCGAGGATCGGCAGCGTTTTTTCGACGCGGTGCGGAGATTCGAAAAAAACGCTCGTCTCGGTACGCGCGGCAATGCCGTCGACAAACGTAGCAAGTTCGCCGTTGGACGTCGGCGCGAAACCTAGGAACGTAAACGCCGTCGATTCGAGTCCGGCGGCGGAGAGCACAGTGGTGACGGCGCTGGCTCCGGGGATCGGAATAATCGGAAAACCGGCTGCGCGCACGGCGGCGACGAGCCGCGCGCCAGGGTCAGAAATGGCTGGTGTGCCGGCGTCGCTGACGTACGCCACCGCTTCACCGCGTGCGATGCGAGCGACGACGGCTTCAGCGGCGGTGCGCTCGTTGTGCTCACGCACAGAGTAAAGCTCAGGCGGCGGGATGTAGAGGTGGCGCAGCAAGTCGCGCGTCATGCGCGTGTCTTCGCACGCGATGCTGGGCATGTGCTTGAGGACGTGCAGCGCG
>JAKPSO010000454.1 GCA_029571495.1 Pseudomonadota bacterium | reverse complement strand
TGGCAGGGCCAGTTCGCGGGTCAAGACAATCAAATGGCGGATCGTTCGATTCCGTCGCGCTTAATGCGTCAATTCGTCGAAGCGAACCCACAGCACACGTGGGTGTCCTTGCAGCACGGTGCGCCAGCGCTTAGCGCGGCGAACCTCATTGATTGGACAACGGAGACGGTTGAGTTCACGCAGATGGCAGCGCTGATTGATGCGCTCGACGTCGTGATTTCTATTGACACCGGGGCCGCGCACTTGGCGGCCGCCCTTGGCGCACCGACTTGGGTGCTGCTACGCCACGCGGGCGATTGGCGTTATGGCATTGATGGTGACACCTGCGCATGGTCACCCACAATGCGGCTCTTTCGGCAGGATGCAGGGCGGCGCTGGGAGCCGGTGTTGTCGGAGGCCTCAAAGGCGCTTCGCTGATCAGTTGGCGCGCGTCTTGGTGGGAGCGGCGGAAGCAGTGATGGCCGTCATTCGCGGCTTCCGCCGCTCCCACCAAATCTGGCTGACGCGCTACGACTTCAGCTTTCCACGCACAATCAGCATCACGCGATCACGCTCTTCGCCTTTTGAATCAAGCAAACGCACGACGAAATTTCCAGCAACGGGTTGCCATGACGCGGCGTCTGCGTTGCATCCGAGCGCTTCTCCGTTGACCTCCCAACACGCTGCCTGCGCTGCGTCGCCGCTGGTCAACGCCACGCGTTGGCGTGCGGCGGGAATGTCAGGATCCAGCGCGATGATGGTGCCGTCGGCGGGCGAGACGATGCGCGCGCCCGCCGCGTTGCCTTCGCGGGCGGCGATCCAAGTTTGCGTCGCGGTCGACGGCTCGGTTCCGCGCACAAACCACTCGTCTCGTGAAGCCTCCGTACGCCCGTCTTCATTCGCGAATTGCACGCGACGCTTGATGACATTGCTCGGCGCTACACGCTCGCGTCCCGCGCCGAATCGCGCAGCGGCCGCCTCCATCACGTCGGCCCAAATGGGTCCCGCGCCGGAGACGCCGGTGACGTTGTGCATCGATTCGCCGCTCGCATTGCCCACCCACACGCCGACCGTCACGCGGGCATTGAAACCGATGGTCCAGTTGTCGCGCATGTCTTTGCTGGTGCCCGTCTTCACTGCCGCCCAGTGAGAGAGCGCGAGCGGATTGTCGAAACCGAACGTGACGTAGCGCGCACCGCGATCAGCGAGCATGTCGGTGACGATCCAGGCGGTGGCGTCGGAGAATAATTGCGTCGACGTTGTAGGAGCGGCTCCGCCGCGACCGGCACGCGTCTCGCAGCCCTGGATCGCGGCAGAGCCGCTCCTACAGACAAACGAGTATGCGGAAGTCGCTCCACCATTCGCTATCGCCCGATACGCGTTGGTCAACTCAAGGAGCGACACATCAGCGCTGCCGAGCGCGAGCGAAAAGCCGTAGTGCTCCGGGTCGTCGTTGAGCGTGGTGAGGCCGGCGCGCCGCAGAAGCGCATGCGACGGCGCGACACCGACCAAGGTCAGCGCACGAATCGCGGGAACGTTGAGCGATGAGGCGAGCGCCGTGCGCACGCTCACCGGGCCGACGTATTCGTGTGCATAGTTTTGCGGCGTGTACGCGCCGCCGCCTACATCCACAGAAAATGGCGAGTCGTCTAGGAGCGTAGCCGCCGTGAACAAGTTTTTCTCGATGCCGAGTCCGTAGATGAAGGGCTTCAATGTCGAGCCCGCTTGACGTGGTGCGCGCGCGGCGTCAACCTCGCCCGCTGCCGACAAGCGGCCAGACGAGCCAACGTAGGCGAGCACTTCGCCGGTTGCGTTGTCGATCGCAACCACTGCCGCGTCGTGCGCGTTACGTCCGCCGAGCTGCTGCAAGTGCTTGGCGATTGCGTCCCGCGCGGCGAGTTGCAGGTTGCGGTCCAGCGTGCTGGTTTGCGTTTTCGCGGTGGATTTCGGCAAGTACTTCGCGATGTGCGGCGCGATGAATTCGCCCTCGTAGCGCAACTTCGCGGCGCTGCCCCAGCGATCAACCGCGTACGCGAGCATTGCGCAATCGGCGCTCGCATCCTGCCCTTTCAACACTTCGCACGCGCGCCGCTCTACCGTCGCACGAGGCGCTTGTGGCGCGCGGATCAACGCGGCGAGCAGTGCCGATTCGACTGCGTTAAGCCCATGCGGCGCTTTGCCGAAGAGTTGCTCTGCAGCGGCGCCAACGCCTTGAATTTCGCCACGAAAAAAGACGCTGTTGAGATAGGTTTCGAGAATCTGCTGTTTCGTCCAAGTGCGCTCCAGCGCCCAGGCGGCTTGCGCTTGATCGATTTTTTGTTGCGCAGTGCGACCGTCGCTCGCGCGCGTGAGCGACGCGTCGAGCATCGCGGCGACTTGCATCGAAATGCTGCTCGCGCCACGCTGCGCGCTACCGGCGCGAAGGTTACCCAAGGCCGCGGACGCGGCAGCGCGCAGGTCGACGCCGCCGTGTTCGAAGAAGCGCTTGTCTTCGGACGCGAGCACCGCGTCGATCAGCGCTGGCGAAATCTCATCAAGCGGCGTCCACGCAGTGCGGCGCACTTTGTCGTCGACGCGGATGCGCTGAATCGTCGCACCGTTGCGGTCGGTGATGATGCGGTCGCTCGGTGCGTACGCGGCGCGGAGGGCTTCGTAGGTTGTGGGGGCAGCGATCACAGACACCGAAACCGTCGCGGCCCCGATAGCGAGGCAACGCCAGACCAGCCGCCAAACGAAGCAAGTTTTTGCGAAAGATTTGCACGGACGAACACGGATTTTTTTGACGCAGATTCCGCAGATTTCACGCAGATTTGCGCTGATTTTTTTCGAGAGCGTAGGGTCGGCAGCCCTTTGCCCACCAAGCGGTTGCGCGCGTTCACGGCTATGGTGGGCACGGGGTGCCCACCCTACGAGCATCGCGAAAATTTCCGGAACAGCTTTTTGCTTACAGCGGCCGTTGCATGCCTCATTAAGCCATTTTTTGTCGATTGTCGACATTAGCCCAAAATCCCCGGTAACGACCTAATTTCTGTCGTTAGCGCCATAAAGCTGTAACCCATCTCAGGGCTCAATTTCGAACACCGCATTGCCCAGCTGCCCGTTCACTTCCGGCGCATACATCGCTTCGGCGTGCGTCGGTGGCAGCGCG
>JAKPSO010000451.1 GCA_029571495.1 Pseudomonadota bacterium | reverse complement strand
CATTCGGGCCTGGCGGCTTCATGCCCGCGCGATTGCTCACGTCGAGTTTCAAAATGTTGTCGGCGAGCGCTTCGCGATCACGCGCCGTGTCGAAGCGACCTTCAATGGTGAGTTTGAGCTGCGGGCGTTTCTCCAGCGCTTTGGCGAGCTTCGCTAACTTCTCACGCTCCGGCGGGAGTAGGCGTGCTTCGCCAGGCTCGAAATTCACGGCCTCAAATTCTTCGCCGCTGCCGCCGAGCAACGCGCCCAACGCGCGAAACGGCGCCGTCGCGATCTTTGTTAGGACGTTGCCAATCGCTTTCCAAATCAAACTGCCGTAGCTAAATTGTGGGTCGTCGAGGGAGCCTTGCACCGGCAGCCCCAAATCGATCACGCCGTTGCTGTCGCGTAGCAATGCGATCGCAAGATCAAGCGGCAAATTCGACGCGTCTTTGCTGTCAACGCGCTCGCCAAGGACCAAATTGTCGATGACGATCTGGTTTTCGCCTTTGAGTTTCCGCTGCTGAATTTTGTATTCGAGATCGAGTGAAAGTTTTCCCGCTTCGATCTTCCGGCCGGCAAATTTGCCTGAATACGGCGAGAGATTTTTCATCTCAAGATTGCGGAAGATCGCCTTGATATCGGTGAACTCCGTCGCGCCCATCGGCGCGATGGCGCCAGAAATTCGCGCAAGTCCGAACTGGTCAACCTTGCCTTCGAGTGACACTTCGGCGCGCGACGCATGCTCGGTCGAGAGTCCCACGATCAACCCGGAAAGGTCAGAAATGCGCGTGCCAAATTGCGGACGCAACGACAGATCGGCAAACTCAACATCGCCGCCCGTTACTTGCAACCGTCGCACCTTCACGACGGGCGCGGCGTCGGAATCCGTTGGGATAGGTGGCGGAGCTGAAGGTGCGCTAACTTGCGTTGGGGCCGGTGGCGCGGCGATTGCGTTGGCCGTCGGCACTTTGCCAACTTGCGAGAGATTGAGCGTGCCGTCTTCGGCGATGATGAATTTGCCGCGCGGTTGATCGAGCAACAAATCCGCGAGCGTGACGTTTAGGCCCGCGTTGCCGTGCGTGACGCGAATGTTTTGACTCGACAGTTCCGCCCATTGCGTAAACGGTGCGTTCGTCGTTTCGTCCATGACTTCAAATTCGCGCACGGCCATCTTGCCGTCGAAGCGAATCGCGTCAGGCTTCGATTCGCTCGCGCCGAGCGCGGCCTGCACGCGACCACTCAGCCCCGCTTCGCCTTTCGTGAGCTTGAGTCGCGTGTTGCGATTCAAGTATGGTGAGAACGCAGCGAGCACGACACGCTCTAACAAAAACTCGGTATCGACGTTGTTGCCACGCTGATCAAATTTCACTTTCGCCTGTGCCGTACCGCCGCTGCCGACGCTGCCTTTGAAGGTCGCATTGATCGGCCGCGCGCCGTTGACGTCGATGCGTTCGACATTGATGCCGATGGCATCGATGACGTGCGTGAGTGCCGTTGGCAGCGTGTTGTCCGTGAAGCTCACGCGACCGCCGTTGAGATTCACTCCGGCGATGCTCACGCTTACGGGCGGTGTATTGGGCGTCTGCTTCGCGGGCGCGACAGCGGGTGCGCTCGCGACAGCGGGCGCGAGCCGCTTCGCAAAGTCGACACCGTTCTTATCGAGCGCGAGCGTGACGATAGGACCGTTCACGTCGACCTTTGGCAACTCAATCTTCGCGCCAAGGGCGTTGA
>JAKPSO010000448.1 GCA_029571495.1 Pseudomonadota bacterium | reverse complement strand
GCCTTTTTGCACTTTGGACTCTTTCTTGATCAAGTACGTCGCTGGCGGCGTGCCCATGATGAAAGTGAAACTCTTGTCCGCGAACGCGGTGATGGTGACCGGAATTGGCATTCCTGGCTCCATACCTTGAGTCTGCGCGTTGAACGCTTTGCAGAACTCCATGATGTTCAGGCCGCGCTGACCGAGAGCGGGACCGATTGGCGGCGACGGATTCGCCTTTCCTGCGGGGACTTGCAGCTTAATAAAGCCGACGATTTTCTTTGCCATGGTGGCTCCTGAGTTTGGGTGATAGCGAGCGCCGGTTGTTTACGACGCTCTCCCCGTTAAAAAGTGATCGCCCGCTTGCGCAGGCGGTCACGACTTATGCTTTTTCTACTTGACCGAATTCCAACTCGACAGGCGTCGCGCGACCGAAAATCATGACCGACACGTGAAGCTTCGACTTCTCATAGTTAACGTCCTCAACGTTACCCATGAAGTCCGTAAACGGACCGTCTTTAACACGAACGCCCTCGCCGACTTCAAACAGCACTTTCGGCTTCGGCTTCTCGCCGCCGGTTTGCACCTGATTGAGAATGTTGTCGACTTCTTTTTGCGAGATTGGCGCTGGGCGCGTGGCCGTGCCACCGATGAAACCCGTGACTTTCGGCGTGCTCTTGACTAGGTGCCAAGAGTCGTCAGTCATTTCCATTTCGACCAACACGTAGCCGGGGAAAAACTTCCGCTCGGACGTTGACTTCTGGCCGTTTTTGATTTCAACGACTTCTTCTACCGGAACCATCACTTGGCCGAACTGCGATGCGAAATCCGAACGCGCGATGCGTTCGACCAACGCGCGCTGCACTGTTTTTTCAAACCCAGAGAACGCATGCACGACGTACCAGCGCTTCGGCTTGGCGGTCACTTCGGCTACGACTGCTGCGCTATCGGTGTTGTCCATGATGTCCTTTGATTGAATCGTTTGCTACTGCGTGAGACAACCAATCAGCCGCGTTTCGTGAGCCACGAAATGATGAGGCCGATGACGGAATCCACCGCGAACAAAAAGATCGCCATGACGACGGCGAACGCGAACACGATCAACGTCATTTGAATCGTCTCTTTGCGCGTGGGCCAAGCAACTTTTTTGCCTTCCTCAACAGATTCGCGCGCGAATTGCACGAAATCTTTGCCGGGGGCCGACGCGTACGCGACGCCTGCGCCTGCGAGCAAGCCGGCGACGACCATCAGCATGCGCAGCGCGAGCGCTGATTCTGCGAAGTGATAGAAACCATACACACCAGCGGCGACGCAGACGAACGCTGCGAAGAAGATGGCCCAGTTTTTTGATGTGTCGTTCATGCTTGAGGATGCCTGCTTCGGTGACTACGCCGCGTTACTTCGCTCCCGAAAGAGCGCTAAAACGTGGCAGGGGCGGAGGGAATCGAACCCCCATCGACGGTTTTGGAAACCGTAGCTTTACCACTAAGCTACGCCCCTAGAAATTTGGCGCTAAGGCAGTGACTGCCGCAGCGCCGCAGTGGCTACTACTTAATAATTTTTGCGACGACGCCGGCGCCGACGGTACGGCCGCCTTCACGGATAGCGAAGCGAAGCTTCTCTTCCATCGCGATCGGCGCAATCAACGCCACCGTCATCTTCACGTTGTCGCCAGGCATCACCATTTCG
>JAKPSO010000425.1 GCA_029571495.1 Pseudomonadota bacterium | reverse complement strand
GCTTGCAACTGCGTCAGCGCGTCGCTCACTTCGAGCACGGTTTCGTCGAGCGGGACCGCAAGGCGGCCTTCGAGCAGCGTATCAAGCGGCACATCGGTGCGCCCGCCGCCGCGACGATCAGCGAGCCGCGCGCGAGCCATGTCGACGACGATGGAGCGCATCACAGTCGCGGCGTAAGTAAAAAACTGTTGCCGATCGCTCACCTTTAGTTCGTCGAGTTGAACGAGGCGTTCGTACGTTTCGTGCACCAGCGATGTCGCCGACAAATCAAGCGAACTCCCGCTTTGATGCACCCGGCCCCGCGCGACACGATACAAATCTTTGTAGAGCAAATCAAAGAGGCGATTGACCGCCGTCGGCACGTGCGCGTCGGCGTCCTTGATGAGTTGCGTTACGGCGTGAGTATTGGTCATTCTCGGTCTTCTTTTCGGTGACGTCGCGGACGCGTTACGTGCAAGTGTGCGAGCACATGATGATGCTGTCAATGCGCAGGACTCTGATAACACGCTGTCCAATTCCGCTTTCTGCGACATCGTCACGCCAAGCGTGTCTCTAGCCACGACACACTCTTGGCGATAACGCTGGTGTCGGCCAAGATGCGGCGATGGCCAAGCCCGACCGTCGGGTAGGCGTGAATGTGCCGGCCCACAGTGCGCAGCGAGTGCGAATGCGCGTACGGAACTTCGCGATCATGGCGATCATGAATGACCAACGCGTTGCAGCGCGACTCGCGTAGAAGTTCCACGACCGAGAGACGATCAAACGTCACCCGATGGCCGTGGCGGGCTTCGAAATTGTCGCGTATGCGTTGCGCAACCTGTTCCGACAATCCGAGATGGTGCTGCGCCGCGTCGATGAACCAGCGGCAATGCTCAAACGCCCCGATGCTCACCAGATTCGGCGCGGCAACGCCGTGTTCACGCGCGGCAAGCAGTGTCGCCATGACGCCAAACGAATGCGCGACGATGCCATGGAGTGGTTCAATCGTGCGTTGCACCGCACCGATCGCGGCCGCACAATCGACCATATCCGTCTCCCCCATTGCACCGACGCCGTGCGCGGGCAAATCGAGTGCTACGACGCGAAACCCAGCCTCAACCAGCGGCTGCACGAAGCGCCCCATCTGTGTCGCGCGACCGCCCCACGAATGCACCAGCATCACAGTGCGCCCGCGTCCCCATGAGTACACCGGAATCCGCTTCGCGCCAACGGTCAGAGACGAATGGTCCGCCCGCTCCAGCAACTGCGTCTCCCACGCGCGAGGCGCATGACGCGGCGGCGTGGCGATCAGGCGACGCGCAAGCGCCGCGGCGGCCCCCGGTGCAACGCGACACAACGCACCGTTGAAGCGACGCAGCGCT
Source organism: Pseudomonadota bacterium (assembly GCA_029571495.1). Taxonomy (GTDB): domain Bacteria; phylum Pseudomonadota; class Gammaproteobacteria; order Burkholderiales; family Casimicrobiaceae; genus Casimicrobium. The sequence goes on along the minus strand of JAKPSO010000425.1, from coordinate 752 downwards.
TTGATGCCGTTACTTGAAAAGAAGGCACTGTTGGTATTGAGTCGCCCAGACGCATCGGGCACAAAGAGTGTCTCGGCGAGCGAGGGCATTGACGCGGCGTTGGCTTGCAGGGATAGGGACATTGCAATTTCCTTTCTTCTCAGATTCGCTGCGGCGAAACGCTTGGCGCAGCGGGGTTACTTGGAAGAACGACGCGTCTTTCGAAAACAAGACATCGCAAACGAACGGGCACAAAAAAAATGGCAACGCGGCCATACAGCTTTTTCTTCTATGCGCTTTTCCTGTTGGATTTGAGGAGTATTTTTCAACAAATCGACTTTTCGCTATATTAGGCTGTAACGACTGCTACATGGTCGTTACAGCATGAAAGCTGTATCGCGCAGGGAGATAAATTGCTGCACCGCCGCAGTTTTGGTTTGGCCGCGCCGCTGGGTTCAGTAGAATTCGTTGTCAATAACTCCCGCGTTCGCTGTTTGTCGAAAACACCGTGCGCCCCCCTCGCGCCATGCGCAAATGGGTCCTCCCCGATTTCGTTGAAGATGTGCTGCCTCCCGAGGCCGCCCGTATGGAGCAAACGCGTCGCGCGCTCCTAGATACCTTCGCTGCGGCTGGTTACCAGCTCGTCAATCCACCGCTCATCGAGCACTTGGACGCCCTGCTCACCGGCACCGGCCAAGACCTCGATCACAACACTTTCAAACTCATCGACCCGCTCTCCGGCAAGCTCCTCGGTGTGCGCCCAGACATCACGC
>JAKPSO010000403.1 GCA_029571495.1 Pseudomonadota bacterium | reverse complement strand
CGTGCAGCGTGGTTGCCGTTAGCGGGGGCGACCGCTGGCGTCGTGTTTGGTTGGCCGCTATTGAATACGCTCGCATTGCAAACGGTACCTTCGAGTCATGCCGCGGTCGTCAATGGCATCCTACCGCTGGCGACAGCGGTCATCGGCGCGTCGCTCAATCGCGAGCGCCTCTCTCGTGGCTTTTGGTTGTGTGCAATCGCGGGAACGGTCCTAGTGTGCGGCTACGCATGGATGCGGGCGCAGGGGCAATTGCACGTTGCCGACACATTGATGCTGTTTGGTGTGCTTTTGGGCGGTCTTGGATATTCCAGCGGGGCGATCGCCACTCGATACGTCACCGGCCCGCAAGCGATTTCTTGGGCCCTGATTTTGGGGTTGCCGGGCACGATTTTATTGACGATGTGGAGTTTTCCGGCCGAACCGACGCACGCGTCGTTCGCAGCGTGGGGCGCATTCCTCTATCTTGGTCTCGTGAGCCAATGGATTGGTTTTTTCTTTTGGTATCGTGGTCTTGCACTGGGTGGCATCGCGCGCGTGAGTCAGGTGCAATTGATGCAACTCTTTTTCACACTTGCGTTCTCGGCGTGGCTGCTGCGAGAATCTATCGAGCCGGCTATGTTGATAGTGGCGGTGCTCACGGTGGCTCTGATCGCTTGGGGCCGAAAGCTGGCAACGCTTCCCGCACAAAAGTAACGCGATGTACATCCCAAAACAATTCGAATCCCCAGACCGAGCGCTAACACTTGAAGTGATGCGCACCCATAATTTCGCCACGCTCGTTTCGAGTGACGCGCAGGGCGTGCCGCTGGCAACGCCCCTTCCCGTGGTGGTCAGCGATGCCGATGGTGTCGTGTCACTCCATTTTCATCTTGCGCGCGCCAATCCGCACGTGGCGCTGCTTCGCGATGGGCGACCAACAATGCTCGCGTTCTCGGGGCCAAACGCCTACATGTCTCCGGGCGTTTATGCCGATTTGAAACGCGTTCCGACGTGGAATTACATTGCGGTGCATGCATACGGTCTGGTCGATGAAATTGTTGAAACGCATCGCAAGGATGCGCTGCTGAAATCGCTCATCGCAATTCATGAACCGCCGTACGCACAGCAATGGATGAATCTAGACGAGCAGTTCCAAGAAACTATGCTTGGTGCGATTGCCGCATTTCGCATGAACGTCACGAAGCTTGAAGGCAAATTCAAGCTGAACCAACATCGTAAAGAAGCGCACCTGCAAATGAAGGCGACTTATGCGTCTGGAACGCCAGATGAACAGGCGCTGGCACAGTGGATGGAGCGGCTCGGCCTGTGACCTCTGTCACATTTGACGCGGACGACGAAGCGTTCATGCGCGACGCGCTGGCGCTTGCCGATGCAGCGGCAACGGCGGGTGAAGTGCCCATCGGCGCGGTTGTCGTTGTCGCTGGCAAGGTCGTCGGCCGAGGCATGAATCGCGTGATACGGGACGGCGACACCACGGCGCATGCGGAGATCGTCGCGTTGCGCGAGGCGTTTCGGTCGGTCAACAATTACCGTGTTCCTGGCGCAACTGTGTACACGACCGTCGAGCCCTGCGCGATGTGCGCCGGAGCGCTCCTGCATGCTCGCGTGGAGCGGATTGTGTGGGGCGCGCCCGACTTAAAGTTTGGCGCGGCCGGTAGCGTGATCGATTTGTTCGCGGAGACGAAGCTCAATCATCATGCACGGACCGTAAGCGGCGGTTTGTTCGCCGACGCGTCGGCGCTACGGCTCAAGCAATTCTTCGCGCGTAAACGTGACTCTACGGCATCTGCGACGTCAACGTTCAAAGTGAAGACCGCCACATGGCCGGACGACCATGCAACATTGAAATCGATCCGTTTTGAAGTGTTCGTGGACGAGCAGAAAGTGCCGTTTGAGTCGGAAGTGGACGACAACGATCCGCTTTCTATTCACGCGATTGCGTGGGCCGACGGCGTCGCGGCTGGCTGCGGGCGTTTGTTGCCGGACGGACACATTGGCCGTATGGCGGTGCGCAAGCCGTTTCGCGGGCAGGGCGTCGGCGCGGCGGTGCTCGTGCACTTGATGGAGCGTGCGCGTCAACGCGGCGATCACGAGGTCGTTTTATCGGCGCAAACGCACGCGATTGGGTTTTACGAGAAATTTGGCTTCGTCGTGGAAAATGACGAGTATCTGGATTGCGATATCCCACATCGCGACATGCGAAAAATTCTCTGATAGGAGCCGAGACGATGATCATCACACATACCGTACACAAGGTAATGAAGGGAGCGCTTATCGTGGGGCTGTTTTCAACGATTCTGACGCTCATCGGCTGCGACCGCGTGGCCACGGGTGAGCTGCAAGCTGGGCAATCGACCGTCGCTGACCTGAAGGCGAAGATGGGTGAGCCCGCGAGCGTCAATCGCGAGGGCGACAAAGAGATTTGGGAGTACCCGCTGGGACCGGAAGGCGTCCGCACCTACATGATGACGATCAATGCGCAAGGCACAGTCGAGAAGATCGACCAAGTGCTGACCGAAGCGAACTTCAAGCGCATCCAACCCGGAATGACGATCACCGAAGTGCGCCGCATTCTTGGGCGAAATAGCAAAGAGCAGCGCTACGGCATGACCCCGACCGAGCTCACGCACAAGTACAAATTTAACAACGGTACCGAAGATCAGTACTTTGACGTGACCTACACTGCCGATGGACGCGTAAAGGAAACCGGTTACGATACGTTTAGTTTGCAGCGCGGTTCGTCCAGATAGTGCTCCGCGAATCGGCTCCGTGATTGAGCCGCAGTCGTTCGTCGACGAATAGGTTATTCATGAGACTTGTAGGCGACAGTGGCGATTCGATGCGTCGTGCGCGCGGCGCGGGATGGCAGTGCGATAGTCGCCGCCGATCGTCACATATTACGCGCCGAGTACGCGACTTTCGCGATCGCATCGGACGGCATTGGCCGGTGAGCGCAAGTTGGGTAGCCGTCGCTGTGTTGTTACTCGCGCTCGTCACCAGTCCGCCGGCGTTGGCTCATGTGAAGTGGTTTGCTCCCTACGACGTCGTGTGTCCGCCGCGCCCACTTTTCTCGGTCTTCACGGGTGGCTATTTCGCGATGTTTTGCGGCATCATGGTCGCGGTCATGTTTGCCACTGCGTACATTGACGTTTGGCTGATCCATCGCGCGCACGCATTGAATCGCTTGCTGCAGCGGGTTACGGCGTTCTTCGAGCCCAACGTGTTTCTTCTTCTGCGGTTCGGGGTGTTCGCGTTCCTCGTTGCGGTTTCGTACTCCGGGAATATCTTGTTGACCCCGGAGTTGAAGACGGATTGGGCCTGGGTGCGTTGGTTGCAGTTGGTGCTCGCGATTTTGGTAATCCATCCAAGGACCGCGTTTCTGACCTCGTTTGGCCTCTGTGTGCTGTACGGATGCGCGATGCACGAGTATGGGTGGTTCCACCTCTTGGACTACCCGATCTTTATCGGCGTCGCTATTTACCTGTTCATCATGTCAATTTACGGCGAACGCAAAGCCACGTTGGCGTTGACCATACTGCGAGTGCTGACTGGCGTGACGTTGCTGTGGGGCGGCATGGAGAAGTTCGCATATCCGGACTGGAGTTTCCCGCTGCTTCGGCAACGCCCGAGCCTTTCGTTTGGATTCGATCCCGAATTTTTCATGGTGGCGGCAGGATTCGTCGAGTTCACCGCCGCGTTTCTGGTGATAACGGTTGCGATCGCCGCGCGGGCGGCGTCTGCGTTATTGCTGTTCATTTTTGCGGCCGCAATTCCCGAGTTTGGCTACATCGACTTGGTCGGGCACTTTGTCATCATCATTGTGCTGATCGCCCTCATCTTCAGCCACAATCCGATCGCAGAGCGGATTGAGTCCGAGCAGCGGAGCACTGCGGCGAACGCGGCGCTCTGTGTGGGTCTGTACTTTGCGGCGTTGGTGGCCGAGGCCGCGTTCTTTTACGCTGCGCACTGGCTCGCTTACGGCACTTAGCGGGAGTGTGGCGCGGATTCGGTCACCGGCCTAGTCGCGCATAAACGCAAATCGACTGCGCAATGCACGCAACCCGGACATGATGGACGTCTTGAGGGAACTGGTTTGCGGCGTCTCGACGGCAGGTTGAACGGCGTGACGGGCGAGCATCGTGGGGTTACTTTTGTACAACGCACTTTGGTTGACTGCGGCCTTGACGCTTAGCTGTAACGCTCCTCGGCGAATTGGCTTGTTTGCATATCGAAAGATCTGAACTTGATTGATCAGACGGATCACCATCTCGGAGTCGTGCGCATCCGTTAGCAGTATCGCTAGGATCAGTGGATACTGGGTCTTAAGTATCCGTAGCAAGTGCACGGTGTCTTCATTGCTTACGTGTGTATCGGTAATGATCACCGAAATGTCGTGTTTCTGCAGTACGTCGATCGCCTGCTGAATGTTGCGCGCCCCGTGCACGCCGTACACATTTTGAAACATGCCTTTGATCGAATTGATGACGTCATCGTTGTCATCAATTACCAAAATTTCTGCAGCTGACGCCTCCTGCGGCGACTTCAGTGACACGGCCTCGGAAGGAACTACGACTGGCGTGTTCGCTGTTCGGCTCGCAATTTCGGCAGCTTGGGCAACGATTGTCTTTATCTCGGCGTGATCCCAAGGCTTATTGATGTAGCGGAAGACTTCTCCATCATTCACCGATCCAACGATAGCGGCGAGGTCCGAATAGCCGGTCAACAATATCCTCATCGTGTTGGGCGAAACTTGCCGTACCTTGGCTAGGAGGTCAATGCCGAGCATGCCAGGCATTCGTTGGTCGCTGACAATGACGTGAATATGCGTGCGCGAAATGATGTCCAGCGCCTCGGCCCCATTGTTCGCCGTGAACACTTCGTACTGCGATCTAAATATCGCTTTCAAAAGGCTAACGATACGCTCTTCATCGTCAACAAAAAGCACACGCAGCGTTGGGGTGTTCATGGACTGTAGGGGGATCACGCTAGCACCGAATCTTCTGCGTCGTCAAGGATGACCGACGCGCGTTTTGCTTGAGTAATGGGAAGCAGGATGGAGAACGTCGTGCCGATACCTGGTTCGGTATCCACGAGAATCTTTCCGCCATGCGCCTCAATAATTTTGTACGAGATCGACAAACCCATGCCGGTACCTTCACCAATTGGCTTGGTCGTGAAGAAGGGATCGAAGATCTTCGGCAGGACTGAGGTAGGGATTCCTCCGCCGTCGTCCTGGATTTCGACGCGAACATGTTTTTCATCGTGTCGCTCGGTTCGCAGTACCAAATGACCATGTTCGCCCATCGCGTGCGCTGCATTGGTAATGATGTTGAGGAACACTTGGTTAACTTGCGAGGGAGAACATACGATCTCGGGGACATCATGAAATTCCGTCGTGACTTGCACTCGATCCTTGAGTAGGTTTCTGGCAAGCAATAACGTGCTTTCCAGTCCTTTTCGTACGTCGAAGTTGGCGACGGCAGCGCGGTCAAGTCGACTGAAATTGCGAAGGTTAACGACGATTTCAGAAATCTGGCCGATACCGTGAGTTCCGTCACTTAGCATCGCGTCCATCTCTTCGAATCGCTTGTTGTCGACAACGTCCCGAGAAAGTGTCGCGACTTCAACGTATTGGCGATTCAAGACCTGACGATCCGTTGACTTGTCGCGAAGTGCAAGCGTGAACTGGCTGCTGCTCTTGGCTAACTCGTGCACTTTGACCAGATGGTCTTTCATGACATCTAAAGTACCCTTGACATAGGCCAGTGGCGTATTGATCTCGTGGGCAATACCAGCGACCATTTGCCCTAACGCAGACATCTTCTCCGACTGCACGAGTTGCAATTGCGATTCCTTCAGATCGTTGTTGGCTCGGCTGAGTGCGCTGTTCACCTGGCCAAGTTGCCGATAACTACGAAGCAAACGCCAGCCCAGATATGCGAGGAGCAGCAACAGGAAAACGGAATACGCGATAAGCAACTGACGATACGTCTGCTGTTCAACTAGGCGCTGCTCGTGTGTCTTCGAGTAGACGTCATTCATTTCGTCGATCTTCTTGGCGGTGGGGAGGCTGGACAGCTCGTTGAGGAGCGATGCGCCGACTTCCTGTTGTCGCAATGTCGTCCCGACGTGTGCAACAAACACCTCCACGGCGCCTTTCACCTCGGATGGGTATTGAGCTGCGCGTTGTAGTACTGTTGGGATCGCTGCTTGGAGTTTCCCCTTGAGCGCCTCGTCCGGCGTGAGGTTGTAAGTGAGCGTTTCTGAGAACAGTGGATTGACGAATGACTCCAGCTCCGTAAGTCGTTGTCCCGCAAAGCCTGCGCGTTTTGCGGTTGCGATGACTTCTTCGTAAGCCGTCGGCAGGAAGTTTGTCGAATTGCGGTAGATTGAGTTTTGCGACTTGAATCGCTCGATGAGGCCAATTTTGTTGGCCATGACCTGCTGGAAAGACTTCAACATACCGAGCAACTCAGATGAGTCTGCGGTTTGCTCGGTTTTTTGTGCGAGGGCAGCCTCCAACTCGCGGATGACTGGCAACGGTTGTGCTACGGCGTCGTAGTTGTTGTTGATTCCCATCTTCGATTTGAAGACGTCAATGTTCCAGTCGGCGTCGATTTGCTTCAGCTGACGCAGGTTGGACACCATGTCATTGTGGGCGTCGAAATCGACGCTGCGCGTCTTATTGAACAGAAATGCGAGCACGCCAATGAGCAACACAGCGATCAAAATATTTATGTCGCGCTGGCGTGTTTGCTTTTCCTTAGCGCTCAGTTTAGACGTGGCACTCATTGCAGTGGCTTCCCTCGAAATTCGCCCGTGAGTGTTCGCAAAAACTTGATGATGAGTTCTTTGTCGGCTTTTGGAGCAGGACGTCCCAATTGATACTGAAACATGATGTCTACCGCATCATCTAGTGTTGCCGCGGAGCCGTCATGAAAGTAGGGCGGCGTAAGCGCGACATTGCGTAGACTCGGTACCCGAAACACGTGTTTGTCCGCCTCGTTCTTCGTTTGATTGAAGCGCCCAAAATCTGCAGGAGTGATGTTTCCTCGTTTCTTAAAGTAATCGCCCATCACGCCAAAAACCTGAAACATGTTGCCACCAACGTTGACGCCCTGATGGCAGGCAATGCACCCATACGCCTTGAATTTCTGGTAGCCGCGCTGTTCTTCCTCGGTGATGGCCGTCTTGTCACCGCGCAAGTATTTATCAAAGCGGGCATTCGGAGTTATCAGCGAGCGTTCGAATGCGACAATGGCCTCGCTGATGTTCTTCGCGTTGGCCTGTTCGCCGAACACGGATTTGAACGCTTCTACATAGTCAGGTTGAGTGTTTAGGCGGGCCGACAATTTCTCCCAGGTAGTGCCCATGACTTTCGGATTGAGCATCAGCTTTAAGATCTGATCCTCCAACGATTCGTTTCTGCCGTCCCAAGAGAAGCGCGAATTAAATGCCAAATTGAAAATACTCGGTGCATTCACTGCGCCCTCTTGTCCACGGATTCCTCGCGAGAGCGGTGTGCGATCGGCGCCGCCCGTGTTGAAACCGTGGCACGCGAAGCAGGCGACGGTGCCGTCCTCGGACACGCGTCTGTCAAAGAACAACTTTTCTCCGAGGCTCACTTTTCGCTGGTCAAGCTTCATCTCGAGCGGAATCGGTTTGATCGGCTCATTTGACTGCGCCAGTGCGCCCCCGCACAGGGTCGCGCCAGCGACCATTGCACCCACTAACCAGCAACGCATACTGCCCCCGCCATCCGTTTATCAAAGAGTCACGGCGCGCAAAGACGGCCGTTGCTCAGGATTATTCAAAGATTATCGTGGGTAGCGCGAATCGCGGCAACACTTTCGACCAAAACTTGGTTGCCACAGACCGACGCCTCGTGCGTTCGCTGGCAGCAAAGCAACAGACTGGTCGGGTTGATCCACTCGTTAGGCGAATGACAGCTCCCGTGACCTCAACCGAGGTTCTTCACCGCTTCGAGAACGGCGCGGGCGTGTCCGGCGACTTTGACGCCGCGCCAAGCCTGTGCGAGGTTGCCTTCGCTATCGATGATGAAGGTGCTGCGTTCAATGCCGCGCACTTGCTTGCCGTACATGTTCTTCATCTTGATGACCTCGAACTGCGCACAGACCTTCTCGTCCGCGTCAGAGATCAAAGGAAACGGAAATCCAAACTTCGTGCAGAAGTTGTCGTGCGATTTCACGCTGTCGCGAGACACGCCGACCACAATCGCGTTGGCCTTCAAGAAATCCGCGTGGAGAGCCGCGAAATCCTGTCCTTCCGTCGTACAGCCCGGCGTATTGTCCTTCGGATAGAAGTACATCACTACTGTCTTTCCGCGGTGAGCAGAAAGTGTGAACTCGCCACCGCCATTGGTCGGGGCGGTGAAGTCGGTGACCGTGTTGCTTGCCATATGCGTCCCTTTAGATTTCGTGCACAGTCGTGCTGTGGTGCCGAGGTGCCGTAGCGCCTTAGCGCCGCAATGTTGCGGAGAGATTGTGCAAGTAAGGCGCACCCGGCTTTACCATTGTGCCCGAGCGACCTTCAAGTTCGCCCCACTGCAACTCGCGGAAGGGTAGCTGTGACTTGTCGAGGCTCGCGACATAGTCCGCTGTGCTCGATAGGGTGTAGCCCTGATCCTTCCAGCCAATGATCAAACGCTCCATCGCGGGTAGCAACGCCATGCCTTCGAGTTCGGCGTGGAGCGTGAATACATGGTCACGCTGCGGAACCACGGTCAGTTGAAGCAATCGCTCGGCGACGTTGTCCGGCGTGCAACCGTCAAGGCCGATCATTTCGTCGAGTGTCGGTAGCGTGGACGGCACTTGCAAAACCGGCAAGGTTTCGCCGCGCGCCATGGGCCAAAAGGGACCGGCCTCAGTTGACTTTGCATCTGCCCGGCCGTCGCTCGCGTAGGTGTAACCCAAACGACCTTGCTCTCGAAGTGCCTCCACGCTCATCTGCCAGCCCGCAGCACCGCAGGTTGTTGCGCTGCTTCCGAAAATACTGGCGAACCGCTCATGTGCCTTCTTCATCTGCGCGCGAACCCAGTCGGGCGACTTCTTCATCACACCGTCTTGCCAGCCAACGTGATCCCAGCAGTGAATACCGCACTCAAACCCCGCATCATGTGCGGCGCGCATTTGATCAGCGGCGCGCTTGCCGATGTCGGGGCCCGGAATCAGCGTGCCGTAGAGAAGCGTCTTTAAGCCGTAGTTCGAGCGCACTGAGGTACGGCGCACTTTCGCCAAAAATCCCGGGCGAAAGATCCGCTTGATAGCACGGCCCGTGTTGTCTGGCCCCATTGAGAACAGAAATGTCGCTCCCACGCCGTGACGCGTAAACAGTTCGACTAAACGTGGCACGCCTTCGCGCGTCCCGCGCAGCGTGTCAACGTCGACCTTAAGACACAGAAACGGCATCGAGCGCTTTCGCCTCTTGCTTACGGTTACCCGCGTTGCGCGGAAGTGATCGTCGCAGCTTCAGCGCGATACGCTTCTAGGATCTTCCGCAGGGCGCGCGCCATCGTGATACGCGGCAGCCAATCGAGTTCATCAACGGTGTTCGTGATGCGTGGCGTGCGGTTATCGACGTCTTGATAGCCGACACCGTAATACGCCTCTGCCGTGGTGTCGACAATCTTTGACTTCGCAGCGCCCGCTTGATATTCCGGATAGTCCGGAGCGAGTTTTAGAAGCATCTCGGCTAGTTCCCGCACCGAGTGATTGTTCGCGGGGTTGCCGATGTTGTAGATTTTTCCTGTCGCGATGCCGCGCGGGTTTTCGATGATCGTCATCAGCGCGGCGATCGCGTCCTCGGCGTCCGTGAAGCTGCGGCGCGCCTTGCCGCCATCAACGAGCTGAATCGGTTCACCGCGAATGATGTGACCGATGAATTGCGTGATAACCCGTGCGCCGCCGGGATTGCTCGCAGTCAAAGAGTCGAGCCCTTCTCCGATCCAATTGAACGGGCGGAAGAGAGTGTAATCAAGCTCGCCCTTCATGCCGTAAGCGTGAATGATGCGATCCATCAACTGTTTTGAGACGGAATAAATCCAGCGCGGCTTGTTGATCGGACCGACCACCAAGTTCGAGTTATCGGGATCAAATTCCGCGTCAGGGCACATGCCGTACACCTCGGAGGTTGACGGAAATATCAGGCGCTTCTTGTGCTTCACGCACATCCGAACGATCGGCAAGTTGGCTTCAAAATCGAGCTCAAACACTCGTAATGGATCACGTACATAAGTCGCCGGCGTCGCGATCGCAACCAACGGCAAGACGACATCGCATGCGGCGACTTGTTCGTCGAGCCAATCCGTGCTCGTGAGCATGTCGCGCGTGTGAAAGCTCATGCGCGGGTGGTCGAGCAGCGGCGTCAGACGATGCGAGCCCAAGTCCATGCCAACGATGTGCCAATCGGTGTTGGCCAGAATGGCGCGGCTGAGGTGATGGCCAATGAATCCATTGGCACCCAGGATAAGAATTTTTTTCATGCGGTTCTCGAACGATTCTCAGACGGCGCAGCGCGCGCCAAGTGCAGGCGCTATTGTTTCACGAAGGGCGCTTTGCGCGCTCCATGCGCTTTGACATCAGGCGTGGGCGCGCGTCGCCAACCAATGCTGAAGCGCCGCGCCGACGAGTGTTTCGCTGTCAACGGTGAGCGAGAGCGGCACCAACAAGTTGCCGTCACCGCAGCAAAATCCAAGCGACTCTCCGGACCGTTGCACGCCGCCAATGGGTGCCGAAGCGCGCGCCAGAACGATCTTTGCTTTGTTCACGACAATTCGAATGCCGGCAACGTCGGCAAACGCGCCGGGATACGGCGGTGCGACCGCGCGTACCAGGTTGTAAATCGATCGCGCCGGCTGCGACCAATCTATGCGCCCGTCCTCGGGCTTACGGCCCGAGAAATACGACCCCGCCTTAAGGTCCAACGGCACACGCGGAGCGGTACCGGCGACGAGTTGCGGCAGCACGCGGGCAAGCGTCATTTCAGCGGCGACTGTCACCTTTTGAAAAACTTCGTGCGCGGTGTCGTCGCCCAAGATAGGCACGCTGGTCTGTGCGACAAGGTCACCCGCGTCAGGCTTGATTTCCATGTAATGCAGCGACGCGCCGGTCTGCGTTTCGCCGTGCAGAACCGCCCAGTTCGTCGGCACGCGTCCACGGTAGTGCGGCAAGAGCGAGCCATGCATGTTGAGCGCACCGCGCTTCGGGATACTCAGCACCTCAGCGCCCAGCATCTTGCGGTAATAAAACGAGAAGAAGAAGTCCGGGTTGAGCGCGCGAATCCTGGCGATGACTTCGGGCGAGTTGGCGTCCTCCACCATGGTGAATTCAATGTCTCTATCGATGCACACCTGCGCGACCGATTCGTACCAAATGGTTTCGGTCGGGCTGTCCTCATGCGTGAGCACCAGGCGAACATCAATGCCCTGATCGAGCAGTACACGCAGGCAACGGACGCCTACGTTGTGATACGCGAAGACGACTGCGGAAGTTGCGCTCGCCATTTTGAGTTAGGCCAGGTTCTTGGTGCTGGCGATGTCGCCCGCACCCGTCGGAAACGGTTCGGTCGCGCGTTGAATCACTCGATCAATGACGTAGCGCGGGCGATCACGCACTTGCAGGTAGATGCGGCCGACATATTCACCGACCAACCCGAGACCGAACAGCACAAGGCCCGTGAGGAAGAACTGAAGAATGTCCCGATCCAATAACGCGCGCATCGCGTCCCAAAACGGCAGCGTCGCCATGCGGTAAATCATCAAGCAAACATAAGTCACTACCGAACCGACGGACACCACCATACCAATCAACGAAAACATCTGCAGCGGGACCAACGAAAATCCCGTCATCAGATCGAAGTTCAAGCGAAGCAACTGGTAGAACGAATACTTCGATTCACCGGCTGCGCGTTCCGCATGCGCCACGACCACTTCGGTCGGATTAATCGCGAAGGTGTACGCCAGCGCGGGAATATAGGTGCGCACTTCGCGGGTCTGGTTGATCAAGTCGATGATGCGCCGCGAGTAAGCGCGCAGCATGCAGCCCTGATCAGTCATCTTCACGCGCGTGATGCGCTCGCGGATGCGGTTCATCATCTTCGACGCCGCGCCGCGCCACCAAGCGTCGCCGCGGCGCAGGTCTCGAATCGAGCCGACGTAATCTGAGCCTTTGTCGAATGCGTCGAGAAGCTTGTGAATTTCTTCAGGCGGGTTTTGCAAATCAGCGTCTAGCGTGACAGTGACTTCGCCCCGTGCATGCGCGAAGCCCGCGAGTATGGCGCTGTGTTGACCGAAATTTCCCGAAAACAAAATCACCCGTGTTTCGATCGGGCGCTTCTCTTGCTGCGCCGCCAACATGCCCGCCGAGCGGTCACGACTGCCATCGTTGATGAAGATCACTTCATATGCACGGTTGAGCGCGTCAAGGGCAGGATACAGTCGCGCGAAGAGTTCGTTCAGAACGTCTTCTTCGTTGTAGACCGGAATGACGATGGACAGTTGTGGAGTTGGCATAGTGGCGAGCGAAACATGGCGACGTCGCGGCGTCGGAGGTCGAGCGGACGCGGTGTGCAGCTTTACTGGGCGTCCCGTAGAACCGCTGCGAGACTATCACAGACAAAATTAACGTCCTCGGTGGTGAGCCCGGCATGTAGAGGTAGCGTCAGCGTCGTGTCGGCGATGAGTTCCGTGTTTGGAAGATCGCCCGCCTTCCAGCCCTGCTTTCGGAACAGGGAGGTCAAATGCGGCGATTCGTACGAGACGCTGGTGGCGACACCGCGCGCTTTCATTGCGTCCATGATCTGCGGGCGCGCGTACTTCAGCCTTGTGAGTGGCAACCGAATCGCGAACAAATTCCAACTGTGGCCAGTTTCGTGACCCACGTGTCCCGCGTGCGGTAGCAATTCAGCAGGAAGGAACGTGGCGAGATGGGCAAGATAGTGTCCCGCGAGGGCGCGACGATGCGAACAGAAAGCATCAAGCTTCTTGAGCTGCGCGCGACCGATGGCCGCGCTTACGTCCGACATGTTGAATTTGCCGCCAGGGAAATCCACATCGCGAGTCTGGTCCGGAAGGCGCGAAATGCCGTGAAAGCGCAGCACTTCGACGCGCTTGGCATCCGCCACATCGTTACAAACGAGTGCGCCACCTTCGATCGTAGTGATGTTCTTGTTCGGATGAAACGAGAACAACGCGATATCGCCAAACGCCCCAATCGGCACGCCTTTCCAGCGTGACCCTACCGCGAGTGCCGCGTCCTCTATCACTCGCAGATTGTGCTTTTTCGAGAATGCGTACAGTGCATCCATATCGCATGCGAGGCCAGCGTAATGCGTTGGGATGATGGCCTTGGTGCGCGGCGTAACGCGTCGTTCGGCGTCTGCGAGATCGATGTTGCGCGACTTCAAATCGACGTCGACGAAAACGGATTTCGCGCCCACTTTCTCGACCATGTTGCCGCTTGAAAAAAAAGTCTGCGCGCCGATCAATACTTCGTCACCGGCTCCAATGCCCAAGACCTGCAATGCGACTTCGAGCGCCGCCGTTTCGCTGGTGAGTACGCGCGTAGGGCGGCCACCGAAATACGTCGAAAGTTCCGCCTCGAGCGCGAGGACGTTGGGGCCCGAAGCGATCCAGCCGGAGCGCAGCACGGCGTCCGCCGCGGCGTATTCCTCTTCGCCCAGCAACGGAGCGGCGAAGGCAATTGTTTTCTTGGGCGCGTTAACAGACGTCATTTGGAAACATTGGTAGACACGAGAACGACGCCGACTACGATGAAGCCGATGCCGATGAGTTTTTGTGCGGTGATGGACTCACCAAAGAAGTACCACGCAGCCGCGGCATTAATCACGTAGCCGATTGAGAGCAATGGGTAAGCCACGCTGACCGGGACGCGCGACAGCGTCGCAATCCACGTGAATAGGCTTACGCCGTAACACGTAAATCCTGCCCAAAACCACGGCACACGGGCAATTTGCATGAGCGTCTGCACCGTGTCGGCACCACCGAAGCTCACGGTGCCGACGACGTTGGTTCCGGCCTTGAGGAACAACTGCGCGGCGGCATTCAGAAGGACGCTCAGGAGTGCGATAGCAAGCGCGGTGCCGCTCATTGTGTGTCCCTTGCCACAATCACGCGGCGCAAATCGGCGGCGACGATGCGGTAGTCGAGCCCCGCCATGTCGAAGCGAAATAATTGATCGAAATCGGTCACGGCGTACCCGCGCTCCAGCGCTTCCCACTCGTCTGCGAAATCGTCGAAGTTGAAGCGCGCTTTATCCGGCTCGGCGGCCAGTCCCAACCCCAATTCGTCGAGGTAGTCGACGAGTACAAAAGTGCGCTTCAGATACGGCGCCAGTGTTTGTTCATACATGCCGACCGAATAGAACGCGTCCTTCGCAGAATACTGCCGTTCCGCGGCGAGAAATTCCGCAACGAGCGCGCGGCTTGATGTGCTGGCGGAGAGCGTTTCGTAGCCTGCCGCGCTGATACTGCTGCCGACCGTCGCAAGGACAGCAGCCACCACCAGCGCGTCTGCACGGCGGCCCAGCGCATTCAACCGGTACAGCGCGAACGCAGCGAGTGCGAAAACGACGGCCCCCGCCATGACATAAACCATAAAGTAGTTGACCATCGCACTCGTGTACGCGTCGTTGACGAACTGATCACGAAAGAGCGCCAGAGTGATCAGAATGACGGGCAAACCGGTGAACGACGCCGTCAGCCACCTTAACGCGTTCGTCGGCATCGACAACAAGACAGGCGCCAAGAGCAGCGCCGCCGCCGGCGTAATCGGCAGCACGTATGAAGGCAGCTTCGACTTCGAAATGCTGAAAAACGCGAAGATGAACACGCACCAGATCGTGACGAAGAGCGGGACGTTCAACGTCGCGCGTGAATAAGCTTCTTTCAGCGTCTGCCAGTTGCTGCGACGAAAAAGCGCACCGACCGACGCGGTCCACGGCAAGAGACCCACGATCACGATGGGAACGAAGTAGAGGAGCGCGCCAGTGCGGTCGTGCTCTTCGCTAGAGAAACGGCCGAAATGCTCGTAAATGAAAAAGAAATTCGCCCATTCCGGGTTACGCGATTGGACCAGCAGCGGCCACGGCGCGGCGATGGCGAGGAACACGAGCGGACCCCAAATCCACTCTAGGCGTTTCAAGAGCAACCATTGCCGTGAAATGAGCAGGTAAATCACGAACACCGCACCGGGCAGTACGATGCCGATAAGGCCCTTGGACAGAAACGCCAACGCCGCGCCCGCCCACGCCGCGACCATCCACACGCGAGTCGCGACTTTCGATTGCCCCGCGATGCCGAATCCGCGCAGCATGCCCACCATCGTAAGTGTCATGAAGGCAGTGAGCCCCATGTCCAGCGTGTTGATGTGGCTGATCAAGAAGTAATAGACCATGGCGCCAAGCATCGCCGTGGCGACCGTCGCTGCGTCGCGCCCGATCAGCGCACGCGCAGCAAACCAGACGAACGCGAGGCCCAGCAATCCCGTGGCGGCAGGCCACCAACGCGAC
>JAKPSO010000399.1 GCA_029571495.1 Pseudomonadota bacterium | reverse complement strand
CGATCTGTGCTCAACAACGCGGCGCGATTCTGGTTTTTGGTCGCGGCCGCTGGGCAGCTTTTGTTCCTTGCCTACATCGTGTCTTTCTATGGCGGCTCGACACTTCGCGGTGATTTCGATTCGTGGCGCAAAGTGCTGCCGCGTGGGCTCGTCGCCGGCGATGCAATGGGTAATTTCATGTTGGCGACGCACTTGTTGCTCGCCGCGATGATGACCTTCGGCGGTCTACTGCAACTGCTGCCGCGCGTTCGAGCGCGTTGGCCGAAGGTGCATCGCTGGAACGGCCGACTATACGTGCTGATCGCGTTTGCGATCAGTTTCGGCAGCGTGTATTTGGTGTGGGTGCGCGGATCGGTCGGCGACGCGTCGCAACACTGGGGCAGCACATTGAACGCGGTCCTGATTGTGTTGTGCGCATCATTGACGTGGCGCTACGCGCGGGCGAGAGACTTTCAGTCGCATCGACGTTGGGCGCTTCGTCTGTTTCTGGTCGTCAATGGCGTGTGGTTTTTTCGTGTCGGGTTGATGCTCTGGTTGCTCATCCACCAAGCGCCCGTCGGCTTCGATCAGAAGACATTTACTGGGCCGTTTTTGACGTTCCTTTCGTTTGCGCAAACGCTCATTCCGTTGGCGGTTCTTGAGCTGTATCTCCACGCGCAACGCAGCGCGAGCGCCCAAGTGCGGCTGTCTGCCGCGACTGTTTTGATCGTGTTGACGCTGGCGATGGCGGCTGGAGTTTTCGGCGCGTTCATGATGATCTGGTGGCCGCGGATGGCATGAAAGGGTACGAGAAATAATGAAGCAGAACACCATCGCAAGAAGCGCAGGCTTCTTGTACTTAGTCGTCGTGATCACGGGCACCTTTGTGCTCGGATACTTTCCCGAGCAGTTTGCAATGCCGCGCGACGCGGCGGCTGTCGCCAAGCACGTTGCGACGCACGAAGCACTGCTCCGCAACGCAATCGCGGCGGCAGTCGTGTGTTATGTCGCGTTCTTGCTGCTGCCGCTGGTGCTCTTCAAACTTCTGTGCGAATACGGTGAACGCGCCGCCGTGTTGATGGTCGCGTTCGCCATCGTCAGTGTGCCGATGTCGTTGATGAATCTGCGCAATTTGCTCGACATCCTCTCCATCGTCACGGGCGCGACGGTCACGGATGCGTCGTCTGTTGAACACCTAGGTGTTCAAATCACGCGCTCGTACACAGCGTATCGCAACGGCCTGTTTCTCTCTAAAATTTTCTGGGGCCTGTGGCTGCTGCCGTTTGGATTCTTGGTATTCCGATGCGGGGTGCTCCCCAAGCTCCTCGGGCTGTTGCTGATGGGCGGTTGCGCTGGCTATCTGTTTGATTTCTTTGGTGGCGTGTTGATGACAGGCTACGCGGAAACGCGCTTGGCGGCTCACGCCACGCAACCAGCTGCGCTCGGCGAGATAGGTATTTGCCTGTGGCTTCTTATCGTTGGGGTGCGCGGCGGCCGCGTGACGGAAAGCAAAAAATTAACAGCTTTCACGCTTTAACGACAGTCAGGTGGCCATTTTGCATGGTAAAAGCAAATTATCGACTTAATGAAAAATAGCCCGAAAACGCCGCGAATGGGTCGATAGAACCAAAAAGCTGTATGTCGCGGTTTCGTTGTCGCGACGGCAGCTTCCGAATTTATTCGAGCCCCAATTCGCGCAGCAACGCACCGAATCCAATCTCGAACATCCGATCAAAATGATCTGGCGTAAAGCACAGTTGCGAGCGTGCGACGCGCGGAAAGTCGCGCTCCAGCACATCGGCGGGGACCGGATTGGGCGACGATGGACCAACGGCATAACCGATGCTTTCGTCGATGGTCACGCCCTGCACGTAATAGCCGAGGATGCGGAAACCGTACGCTGCCATTTCCGGCGAAAGTCCAGCGTCGTAAAAGCAGGCCAGCATCTCGTTTAAGTACCGCGTGCCGATCAGAGAATTCCACTGATA
>JAKPSO010000520.1 GCA_029571495.1 Pseudomonadota bacterium | reverse complement strand
CAGACTCGTGCCCACATCGCGCGCGATTGCGAGCGCGTCGGCCAGTTCGCGCGTTAACTTCAACGCGGCTTCGTCGACGGAAAACACGTGTCCGAGCAAGCGAAATAGCGTGGCGTTGTCCTCGGGAATATTCGGATGCGTGACAAGCACGTGCGGAATCACGCGACGCAAATGATCGACCGTCTCCTTGCGGTTTTCGTCGATGTTGACAATCACATGCGTTGGCTCGGTCTCGATAAGACGCGCGATGTTGACGTCTTTGGTGCCGCCTACTTTCGGCACCTCGCGCACGTCGGGATCGGGGTGAATGCAAAAGCCTGTGCGCGCCACAACGCGATCGCCCAGCCCAAGCGCGAACAGCGTCTCGGTGATCGACGGCACAAGGCATGCGATGCGTAGATTGGCGGGATGTGCGAACGGCGCAAAGCGCTGGCCGATGGCGTCAGGAAGCAAACTCATTGCTCGCACTTTGGGGCGTCGCGCAAAAGAAAAAGGCCGCCGGTAGTTACCGAGCGGCCTTTGCTTGCGCTGACGATATTACTTCTTATTGCGTTCGCTGCGTGCTTTGGCAACGAGGAAGTCGAGCGCGGCACCCGCGTCCTTGAATTCAATCGAGCCAGGTCCGAAGATCGGGCGGAACTTGCCGTCCACAAACACCATCGGCGTGCTGTCGACTTGATAGTTCTGCGCGAGTGTCTTGGCACGGTTCATCTTGCTGTTTACGGCGAAAGAACCCCACATTTCTTTGACCTTGGCGACGTCCAAACCGTTGCTCGCAGCCCAGTCGAAGAACACCTTTTCTTCATGCAAACGAACGTTGGCGTCGTGAATGGACTGGAATACCTTGAGCGACAGATCTTCGCGGCCGAGGGCTTCGAGGGTGTAGAACACTTTGCCCAAGCTGACCCACGCCGGTTGGAACGCGACGGGGATGCGCTTGAAGCTTACGTCGGCCGGGATCTTCTTGGCCCATGGGCCGATGAATTCCTCGAAGTGGTAGCAATGGATGCAGCCGTAGCTGAAGAACTCGACGACTTCGATTTTGCTACCGGATTCGACCGTTTGCGGGTTTTTGATCCGCTGAAATTGCTTGCCCTCGGTGAGTTGTTGCTGCGCGCTTGCAGAAAACGACGCGGCCATGAAGCCTAGCGCCAGCCATTTAAGAGCGGTTGCCCAACGAATCATTCGAGTGTCTCCGTTACTGTTGTTGTTTGCGTTGCGTACGCCTGATACGACTAACGCACGCGGTGTTTTGTTCGCTGACAGGGGCGCGCAACGCGCCGCTGGCTGACGAGCGGTAGAAAATCAGGGTTTGATGACCGAAACTTCGATGCCTTGGCGCGCTAATTCGCCGCGCACTTTTGCGGCTTCTTCTGGGTCGCGGTATGGGCCGACTCGGACGCGATGCACCGTCCCTTTGTCGGGAACCTCAGCGCTTTCAATGCGAGCTTCGTAACCCAACACCGCGAAGCGCGCACGTTGATTGTCCGCATCCTGCTTGTTGGCGTAAGCGCCCACTTGCAGCCAAAGTCTTCCGCGTGGCTCAGCGCTCGGCGACGGCTCGGGTTGCGCGTCGGCACCCGATTTCGTTTTGGGCTCAGATTTGGCGTCGGTCTTGGCGACGACTGCTGGCGTTTGGATGGTTGGTTCTGGCGAGGGTTTGGTGGAAAGTCCTGGCTGAACAATGCGCGCGGCGTCGGGCTTGTCTTCGTCCTTCGCAGGCGTAGGCTCCGGCGCTTTGGCGGTCGTTTTAGCGTCGGTCTTCGGTTTGGCGACGTCGTGTTTCGGCGCGGGCGTCGATTCGGCGCGGAACGGCGTGGCGTTGTAAACCCAAATTGCGAGCACGCCCGCGACGACGAGTCCGGCCACGAAGCCGATCAAACCGCCGAAGAAAAACGGGCCAGATTTAAGCTGAGAAGTATCCACGTTCACATTCTCTCAGGTGCCGACACGCCGAGCAATTGAAGGCCATTTTTTAGCACTTGTGCGGTCGCAGCCGCCAAGGCGGTCCGCGCCGCGCGTAACGCGGGGTCGTCTACGCGGATACGCTCGACGGCGTAGTACGCGTGGAAGCTCGCGGCGATTTCGCGCAGGTAATACGGCAACAAATGCGGCGCAAGATCGCGCGCACAGGTCGCAAGCAGCGCCGGATAATCGGCCAGCTTGGTCGCCAGCGCCTCCGCCTTTTCGTGCGTGAACAACGCCAGGTCTGCCGCTGCAAGCGCTTCATCGCTCACCGCTGCTTCACGCAGCACCGAGCAAATCCGTGCGTGCGCATACTGCACGTAATACACCGGGTTTTCTTCGCTTTGCGAAAGCGCGAGGTCGATGTCGAACGTGAATTCGCTATCGGCTTTGCGCGAGACAAGGAAGAAGCGAACCGCGTCTTTGCCCACCCATTCGATGAGTTCGCCAAGCGTGACGTAACTTCCGGCGCGCTTGGAAATTTTGACTTCCTCGCCACCCTTCATAACGCGCACCATGCTGTGCAGCAGGTAGTCGGGGTAGCCTTTCGGAATCCCGATATCGAGCGCCTGCAAGCCCGCGCGAACGCGCGCGGTGGTGCCGTGGTGATCGGTGCCTTGGATGTTTACGAC
>JAKPSO010000353.1 GCA_029571495.1 Pseudomonadota bacterium | reverse complement strand
GTCTTCTTTGCTCGGTTGTTCTCGGTGTTGCGGTGGCGTTTGCGTTTGTGCAGAGCCGCTGGATCGAGACTGCGTTTTTTCCGTACGCCGTGTTACTGCAGGTCACGCCAATTGTCGCGATCGCGCCGCTCATCATCATCTGGGTACAGAGCCCCACGCTCTCGCTCGTGATATGCGCCACCATCGTCGCCATCTTCCCGATCATCGCCAACACCACGCTCGGTTTGCGCAGCGTCAACCCGGGCCTGGTGAGTCTCTTTCGGATGAATAGCGCGTCGCGTTGGCAGACGCTCGTCCGCCTTCGCGTGCCGAGCGCGCTGCCGTATTTTTTCGGCGGCCTTCGCATCGCTTCCGGTCTGTCACTGATCGGCGCAGTTGTCGCCGAGTTTGTCGCAGGCACGGGTGGCACGGGCACGGGCTTGGCCTACCAAATTTTGCAAGCAGGATATCAGCTAAACATTCCACGGATGTTTGCTGCACTCGCGCTGATCGCCGCGACGGGCGTGCTTCTGTTCATACTCATGGGATGGCTCTCGCATCGTGCGCTCGGAGGCTGGCACGAGAGCGCTCGCGCCACCGAAGGCGCGTTGTAGATCGCATTCGCGCAGTGGTGCCGCCGTTCAGGGCTCGTTGAAAAAACCTCGACACGACGGCGCACCGCACTGACACCGCATCCCCGGCGCGCCGCCGCGCACCTTGTAGTCGAGCAACAATTCTTCGCCCGGCTGAATGTCACGCAGACTTACGAAGTGGACATGCCCATCAGCGACGTTCGCTTCGAGGTTCGGCTCGCACGAATGGTTGATGTACTCCGCGCCGCTGCCGCCAACGGCGCCATCGATCAGCAGGCCGGGCGTCAGCCAAAAAAGGTACAGGTAAGGACGCACGCTACGGCGCGAGGCTTCGGCGTACGAAATGCGTTCGCCCGTGTATTCAATGACTTGCTGCCCGGCAGAAATCCGCTCGGCCGCAAACACGCCGTAACGATGAATCGCAGAGTCGCGAGCTTCAAGCGCATATCGCGCTGCATTGGCGGTAATGCTGGGGCGCACATGCGGTCCACCCGGTAGCAGCACCTCGCGCACAAACGCGGGTGCTTCGGCGAGGTCATACGGAAGATGAGTAAACGCCGCGGACGCGTCCTCAGCTTCCACGGCAGATCACCACGACGACTTGCCGCCGGGCCCGAAACCCGACTTGCCGCCCGGTCCGAAACCGGATTTTCCGAAGGGATCGTTACCACCACCGAAGCCACTCTTGCCTGACGGATCGTAGCCGTTCTGTTTGCCGCCCGGACCAAAGCCGGTCTTGCCGAAAGGGTCATAGCCCGTTTGCTTGCCACTGGGGTCATACCCTGATTGCTTACCGCTCGGGTCGTATCCAGTTTGTTTGCCGCTAGGGCCGAAGCCCGTTTTGCCAGACGGGTCGGTCTTGCCTTGAGGCCCGTAGCCGCCTTTACCCTGCGGCGGGCCCATCGGAGGCAGAGACTGATTGGGGTACGGGTCGTAACTCGCCAACGTCCTAAACGTCGGTCCACTCGGGTCTACTCGACCGTCTTGCGGGCAGCCGTTGGCGCGTTGGAAATTGCGGATCGCGACGGACGTTTTCGGGCCGCACATACCGTCGATGACCAACTCCGGCGCGGGACCGCCGCGCGACGCTGGCACGCAATCGAGCAGGTATTGCACGACCGCCACATCGTTTGGTGCGTTGCGGCCACCGATGCCGACAGGGCCAGATAGTTGCTTGGGCATGACTGTCTCCTTGCTACTGTGCCCTTGTAATGACGCAAAGCATTCGTTCGCTGCGCCAAAGCGCCGCGAAATTGTGGGTAGAATTTACCGCATGAACAAACCCAACGCCCTGTTAATCACCGCGATCGCGCCGCATGCGCATCGTGTGGGTGCGTTCGTTCATCAGGGCGCTTTCAGCCGCTCCTCTCGCTCCCGCTAAGCGGGACAATTTTTCTTTTCCCCGATTCAGTTCGCGCGCGCGCCGCATCGGCGATCTTGCGTACGCGCATTCCCTTATCAAAATTTACGTTTACGAGTATTCATCATGTTTGACATCAATCTTCTGCGCAACGACCTCGCCGCCACTGCTGAGCGATTGAAGGCGCGCAATTTCATCATCGACACCGCTGGCTTTGAGGCGCTCGAAGCCGAGCGCAAAGCGCTGCAAATTCAGACGCAAGAGCTACAACAACAGCGCAACACCCTGAGCAAAGCGGTGGGCCAGGCCAAGGCCGCGAAAGACGAAGCGAAAGCGCAGGCGCTCCTCGCCGAAGTCGCCGCGTTACCCGAAAAAGTGAAAGCGAACGAAGCCGCGTTAGCGACGCTTCAGGAGCGCGTCAACACGCTCGTGATGACCATGCCCAATCTGCCGCAAAGCGACGTGCCATTCGGCAAGGACAGCGAAGAAAACGTCGAGCAACGGCGTTGGGGCACGCCGCGTGTGTTCGACTTCGAAGTCAAAGACCATGTCGCGCTCGGCGAGGCGCTAGGCTCGAACGCCGGTGCGCAGCTCGATTTCGAAGCGGGCGTGAAGCTCTCTGGCGCGCGATTCACGGTGATGAAGGCGCAGCTCGCACGAATGCACCGCGCGCTGACGGCGTTCATGTTGGACACGCATGTCAACGAGCATGGCTTCACGGAATGTTATGTGCCGTACATCGTCAACGCAGAGACAATGACGGGTACGGGACAGTTGCCGAAGTTCGAAGAAGATTTGTTCAAGGTGCCGATGCCGACCGAGGAAGGCGGCGAAGTGAAGAATCGCTATCTGATTCCAACCGCTGAGGTTTCGCTGACAAACCTCGTGCGCGACACTCTGGTCGACGCTGCGAAGCTGCCGATGCGACTGACGGCGCACACGCCGTGCTTTCGCTCGGAAGCGGGCAGCTACGGACGCGATACGCGCGGCATGATTCGCCAGCATCAGTTCGACAAGGTGGAGATGGTCTACATCGCGAAGCCGGAAGAATCGAATGCGCTGCTCGAAGAGATGACGGGCAACGCCGAGAAAATTCTGCAGAAGCTCGGCTTGCCGTACCGCGTGATGCTTCTGTGTACGGGCGACATGGGCTTTACGTCGGCGCGCACGTACGATCTGGAAGTGTGGCTCCCGGCGCAAAACACGTACCGCGAAATTTCGAGCTGCTCGAAC
>JAKPSO010000346.1 GCA_029571495.1 Pseudomonadota bacterium | reverse complement strand
CCCAGCCGCGCGCGAAGTCGACACCCACGCCGACGAAATCGGGTTCTGGCTGTACTCGTCTGGCTCGACGGGACGTCCGAAAGGCACCGCACACACGCATGCGAATTTGTATTGGACGGCCGCACTGTACGCCGCGCCGGTGCTGGGTCTCACGGAGCAAGACGTTTGTTTCTCGGCAGCGAAACTCTTCTTCGCGTACGGACTTGGCAATGCGTTGTCGTTCCCGCTGTTCGTAGGCGCCACCACGTTATTGATGGCCGAACGACCAACGCCCGACGCGTGCTTTAAGCGCTTCACGGAAGCCAAACCTACCGTGTTCTTTGGCGCACCAACGGGCTACGCCGGCATGCTCGCCTCACCAAACTTGCCCGCACGCGACGCGGTGAAACTCCGTATGTGTTCCTCCGCGGGCGAAGCGCTGCCACGAGAAATCGGCGAAAAGTGGACCGCAAAATTCGGCTGCGAAATCATCGACGGCATCGGGTCCACCGAAATGTTGCACATCTTTCTCTCGAACCGACCAGGCGACGTCCGCTACGGCACGACCGGTAAGCCTGTGCCCGGCTACGTTGTGGAAATTCGCGACGAAATGGGCCACGCGCTCACCGGCGCGGAGGAAGTCGGTGACCTCTACATTTCTGGCCCGTCATCAGCGCTTATGTATTGGCAAAACCGCGCGAAGTCTGACGAGACGTTCCGCGGCGCGTGGACCAAGAGCGGTGACAAATATTTCCGCGACGCCGACGGCTACTACGTCTACGCGGGTCGCAGCGACGACATGCTGAAAGTGAGCGGCCAGTACGTGTCACCGTTCGAAGTGGAATCGACGCTGATGCAACACGCGGCGGTACTTGAATCTGCGGTGATCGGCGTCGAAGACGAATCGGGCCTCACGCGCGCCAAAGCGTTCGTCGTGTTGAAGAACGCAGGCGACGCCAGCGATGCGTTGGCTGAAGAACTGAAGAGCTTCGTGAAGGCGAAGCTCGCGCCATACAAATATCCGCGCCAAGTCGAATTTCTTAAAGAATTGCCGAAGACCGCGACGGGAAAAATTCAGCGCTTTAAGCTGCGCGATTTGGAAAAGACGAAGGCGCTCGCGTAGGCGCCTTGCGCCACGTTTTCTATGTCTTCGACCATCCGCATTGAAGCCGCTGGCCGCGCGTACGACATCGAATACGCATTCGTCGGCGCCCGGCAAGACTCGACCGCGCCCCTCATGGTGTTCTTGCACGAAGGCCTCGGTTCGCTCTCGATGTGGCGCGATTTTCCGTCGCGGCTTTGCGACGCGTTGGCATGCCGCGGGTTGGTCTATTCGCGGCCTGGTTACGGGCAATCGACACCGCGCGCAGCGGATGAAAAATGGGGCGTCGACTTCATGCACTTTCAAGCGCGCGAAGTGCTTCCCGCCTTGCTGCGGGCATTGCGCATCGACGCCGCGCGCACGCCGCCGTTCTTGTTCGGCCACAGCGACGGCGGCTCCATCGCGCTCATCCACGCCGCGTCGTTTCCTGCGTGCGTCTCGGCCGCTATCGTCGCCGCGCCGCACACGTTTGTTGAAACGCTTTCCGTCGACAGCATCGCCAAGACACGCGAGGTCTACCTCACGACAGACCTGAAATCCAAACTCGCGCGCCACCATCGCGACCCCGATTCGGCGTTTTGGGGGTGGAACGACATTTGGCTTGATCCTGCTTTTCTAACGTGGGACATCAACGCGCTGCTACCCAACATCGCCTGCCCGGTGCTCGCGATTCAAGGCGTGGACGATGAGTACGGCACGATGGCGCAGATCGACAACATCGCCGCCGCGCTACCCGCGACAACCCTTCTCAAACTGCCTCAGTGCGGCCACACGCCGCACCGCGATCAGCCTGACGCGGTGATCGCGGCGGTTCGTGAGTTCGTCAAACCAACGCGCTAACAGTCACACGAACGGAAACAGCTTTTCCGCTCAAAGCGCTGATTAGCGGTCGTTGCAATGCGTTTTGTCTATTTGTCGACTTATCGAAAAAGCCGCCGCAATAGACCGGCTTTCAGCCGTTTCACGCGAAAAGCTGATACGCCATCACGCGCTTCGTGCGTTGGGCGTGGTTTCTTGTACGCTCAACGTCACATCATCTCCGCCGCCCCG
>JAKPSO010000338.1 GCA_029571495.1 Pseudomonadota bacterium | reverse complement strand
TCAACGGCGAGAGCGTCTTGCTCTTCGCGCGTGATGCCCCACTTGGTGCAAAGATTTTCAGCGGTGATACCCATGTGGCCGACGCCGAACGGATCGGTCAAGGTCGCGACCATCATGTCGATCATTTTGCTGTCGCCCATGCGAGCGCCCGAGCGCAGCGCTGTCGACAAGTATCCGCCGCGCGACATCACTTCCACGCCGCCGCCGACGCCGTAGTCACAGTCACCGAGCAGAATGTTCTGCGCCGTCGTCACGATCGCTTGCAGACCCGACGAGCACAAACGGTTGACCGACATCGCCACCGATTCCATCGGCAAGCCGGCTTGAATCGACGCTACGCGCGCAACGTACGGAAAGCGGCTGTCGGTTGGGATCGTGTTGCCCACCGTGATGTAGTTAATCTCTTTTGGGTCAACGCCAGAACGCTTGACCGCCTCTTTCATCACCAGCCCGCCCAACTCCGGCGGCTCCATATCGGAGAGCACGCCCCCGAACGAACCGATTGCCGAACGTACTGCACTCAACACCACTACATCGCGCTTAGACATGTTTTCCTCCAGACCCTACAAAAACACCCCGCGCCGAAAACGGCGCGCTGGCAATTAACCTCTTGGGGCAGCCTCCCGCCCGCTTGGCGTAAGTATGCTGCATTGCACCTGACGGAGACCTGTCTAGCCGCCGATGGCGAGGCCTGGGCGGTTTCTCCTGCCCCTCGAACATTCGATCAAGATGGCGATATAACTTTTCTACACGAGTGGCCAGCCAACGGTCGTTTGATAGAGATTTGTTTGCAACTCGACTTACGCCTAATCATGACCGGCGGTAAATCCCAGCTGTCGCTGGACGATAAAAGCTGTACCTGGGCAACAGTGTTCGACGCGCTGATTCGAGCGGGTGTCAGTTGATGTGGGCCGGATCGCCGTTTCGGACTGTTTACAATTGGCAATTAGGTCGGAAACACCATCAGTCGTGCGCGAATCGACGTTAGTACGCTGCGTCGGTTCATGACAAATCACACGGTCTTCATTAAGATTCTTCCTACGCACCACCTCCCGCTGGGCCCCCGCTCCACGCATCGAAGCATCTCATTGACAACTAGCACGCCCTCGGTCAGCACTGAAAGCACGGAACGCCGTCGCCACGAGCGCATGGCGACACGTTGGCCGGTGCGCATCCACCTGCGGACAGCGACCGTAGGAAATACGCAGAAAACGGGTTCATTGGATGCGGAAATTAGGGAATTCAGTTCGGCGGGACTCTTCGCTGCGTTGCACACGTCTGTCGCCGAGGGCCTATCACGAACGGCCACTCGCGGCGCGAGCGCAACCATCGAGTTCAAGGCCGACGCACAACGGGCAACGAGCGATATCTATCAAATCGAGGGCACGATCGTATACGTCTCGTCGTCTGGGCTCGGTGTCTCGTTGCGCAACATGCCGACCACCGTCCGCCGACTACTCGAGTCGGCGAGTGCACGGCTTGCGAATAACCCCGTCGACGTCGCCGAGCGCCATCCGTCCAATGCGGTGGCGACAGCCCTTTTCGCCTCATGTAGCAAACACCTTCGCGCAGCCTTAGAGCGCATTGAAAGCGAGTTTTTCGACACGGTCACCAAACAACTCGCGGACGGGCGGTTAAGTGTCAGTGGCAGCGTCACGATCACACCGCGCCAAGCTGCTCGGTTGGCGCTGCAAGACGCTCATGGCGAGTTTCGCGCCCAGTTTTTCGCGGAAGTTGAATCGAGCATTCGTCGGCTGCAGTTTGACGAAGCCGAACCGCTAGCGCTGCTGGGTCGCGATCTGCAGATCATGGATGACGCTGAACTTGAGCATTACTTGACGGTTACCCGCATCATTGAGCGCGTTGAAGCGAGCGTCGGGCCGCAACTCGGCGAACTCGAACGCCGTTTGTCCCTTCTTGTGAACCGCAGCGTTGAAAGCGCCACCAACCCTTTTGGCCCGGCCGTCGTTTGCCGGGCGTTTCGCGGTGCCATTGCACACGTGAGCATCGCCACAGAACTGTGGCCGGGAATCTACCAGTCGTTCGAGGAATTGCTGCTGCGCGATGCGCCGCGCATCTACCACCACTTGACCAAAGCGCTATCGTCGCTGCGCTTCGCCACGTTGCCTCGCGCAGGTGCGGGCGACGCTCGCGAAACAGTCGCGCAGGAAGGCACAGCAGTGCCGACCGCGGTCGCAGAAGTCGTGCCAAAGAGGACGCCTAGCAAAGCGAAAAAGGCCTCTGCGCGCGCGGCGACGAAACAGAAGCCCTCGGCCCCCGTTGCCAGCGCCCTCATCGACGTCGTGACGCGTCGCACCGCTTCCCAAGCAATTGATACCGGCGGCGCGGCCGTCGACGCGTTGCTAAGCGCGCTTAACAACTTACCGAGTTTTTCGGGCGACGACACGGAGCCCGCGCGCGAGCCGCTCAGCGCACAAATCGAAGCGAAACTCGACGGGGAAAAACTCTCGACCGACCAGCGCACGCACATTGATTTTGTGGAGCAGCTGCTCCTGCGCGGTCGGCAAACCTTAGCGCCCAATTCGCCGATTCGAGCGTTGACTGCGCGCCTTGAACGCTCGCTGCAAAAACTCGCGCTGACGGATACCTCCTTCCCCGCCAACCCCGACCATCCGGCGAGACGATTGCTGAATGTGCTTGACGAGTTCACGATCGGCACCGATGACCGTGGCAAATTCCTTGACTCCGCCTTAGCCGACAAACTCGCCGCGCACGTCGAACATATTTGCGCGATGGCGGACACCGATCCGCAAGTGTTTACGAGGGTTTTGGCCGAGCTCGAAGGCGAGCTCATTGCGGTGCGTCGCGCGCGGCGTGCACGCGTCGAGCGTGCACAAGAGGCACTTGCTGCGCGCGATTGCATTCGCACCGCACGCATGCAAGTCGATGAAACGCTGGCTCGACGTTTGGCCGGTCGCCGGGTGCCAAGGGTCATCTTTGATTTGCTTGATGGCGGACTTCGCCACGTTTTCGTGTTGTCGATCATGCGTGGTCGCGCCACGAGCCCGGATTGGGGTGCTGGCCTCGCGCTCTTGGACAAAATTGTTGAGTGCTGTGATCCAACTGGCAACGATGGCGCGCTCAACACCGCCTTGAACGCGCCCGCTGTCATGATCGAGGTGGAGCGCGCGTTGACGGGCGCCGCGGTTGACGAGCGTCTGCAGGAGGAAATTCTTGCTGACGTGGCGCACTATCTTGGTAAGCAAACCGCCACCGCGAACGGCGGCAGCGTCGAGTGGGTGGATCTGCCCGCGCAAGAAGCCGCTAAGACGCGTACGACAACTGAATTCCCGACAGCGCTGCATGGCGTGCGCATTGGTGACTGGTGGGATATTGCGACGCCAGCGGGACCAGCGCAGATGCAGCTGGTGTGGATGAGTTATTCGAGCGCCATCTGCGCCTTCGCGAATCGCTCTGGCACGAGCAACATTGAAGTGACTTTCAACGATTTGACGCAGCAGATGGAAGATGGCCGCGCGGTGCGCGCGGCCGAGCTCGCGCTGCCAGTCGTTGACCGCACGGAGCTGCGACTCGTTGACGAGGCATTTCAAGAACTCCTTACGCAAGCCACGCGTGACGCGGTCAGCGGCCTCCCGAATCAAAAGGGCCTCCTCGCCGTGCTCGGCAAACTCGCGGCACCGAGCACCCCCGCGAATTCGCATACCGTCTGCGTGGTGGAGTTCGATCAGTTCCGCATGATCGCCAACACCTGTGGGTTTGACGCCGTCGAGAGCCTGACGCGCGATCTTGCCGGGCGCATCGGCGCTTGTTTCGCTGAAACTGCGGTCGTATCGATCATTCGCGAAGGCACGTTTGCGCTACTTTTGCCGGATGTCGAATCCAGCGCAGCGCGGGCTCAAGTTGCGGCGATGGTAGCGAGCCTTAAGGACTATCAGTTCCGCCATGCAGAGCACCAATACAGCATCGGCATCCATGTCGGGATCAGCGACTTTGTGCCGGCGAAATGCAGCAGCGCGGAGATCGTCCGGCGCGCCGACTCGGCGTGTCTTACCGCGCGGGCGCTGGGCCGAAACAACCTACAGGTCTACGAACTGACCAACCAAGAGCTCGTGCGGCAAGAGTCCGTCATGAACTGGGCAGGCCGCATCGACACACTGCTCACCGGCAAAGGGATGCACTTGCGCTGCCAGAAGGTGGCGCCACTCGGCAACCACGACGGACTGCTGCCCATTTACGAGATATTGCTCGGCGTGGGCGACGGTCCAGAGCACGCGCAACGACCGGGTGAATTTGTGAGCGCCGTCGAACAACTTCGCCGTGCGCATGAAATTGACGTCTGGGTGATCACCAAAACGTTTCAGTGGATTCACGACAATCGCGCGAAGTTTGACGCTATGGCGAGTATCTCGATCAACCTCTCTGCGAGTTCCTTATCGAACGCGGAGGTCAAGACTTTTCTGCAAGAAACGTTGCCGCACTGTGGCATTCCTGCGGAAAAAATCATGTTCGAGATAACCGAAACGGCCGCCATCCGCAGCTACACCGCTGCGCAGGAGTTCATTCGTGACATTCGCCGCTACGGCTGCAAATTCGCGCTTGACGACTTCGGCACCGGCTTCACCTCCTACGCGCACCTCAAACTCTTGCAGTGCGACATGCTCAAAATCGACGGCGGCTTCGTCGTCGACATGTTGAAAAATCCGCAAGATTTGGCGATGGTCAAATCGATGAACGACATTGCCCACGCGCTCGGGATGCAAACCGTCGCCGAATGGGTCGAGTCGCCCGAAGTACTCGCCAAACTCACCGAAATCGGCGTCGACTACGCCCAGGGCTACACCGTGCACCGCCCAACACGTATCGCGGACGTCGATGACGTCGCCGAGCCCTCCGTTGCTGGCTCCCACGATGCCGAGGTCCTCGCGAGTTGATTTCTCGCCTTGCGCGCGTTCGCGCAAGTGAATATTCTCTAGGCCTCGTCTGCTTCGCGCCCAGTCCAAAACGCCATGCTCTCTTTTCTACGCCTAGCAGTTCGAAGTTTTGTACTTATCTTCGCTGTGACCTTTCTCAACGCTTCACAAGCCGCGATCAACGTCACTATCAATTCAGTGGGACCGCAGACCGGTGGTTCGTTTGTCGGGCGGGTTTGGACCCCGACCTCGTCGCCCTCTGTCATTCTCGTCAGCAACCTGCTCACTGAGCTTGAGTCGGGCAACGTCACCATCCAGACCACGGGCGCCTTACTCGAAGCGGGCGACATCACCATCGCGAGCACGCTGCCGCTTGACGATCTGGTCACCGTCGCCGCACGTACTCTGACTCTGAACGCGGCGAACAACATCAACGTCAACGCGCCGATCATTCAAAACAACCCTGGCGGCAACGCGACACCCAACGTCGTTTCGCTCATGCTCAATGCCGACAGCGATGTGAACGGCGCCGGCTCCGTCACGATCAACGGAAACGTGGACACGGGCGGAGGCAACTTCACCGCAACCGGTGTCAATTTTGTTCAGGCCGCCACTCGCATTATTGGTACAAGCGGCGGCGACATCACTGTCACCGGCTCTGGTTCGTTCACCTTCTCGGGCGCCGCGATGAACTCCGCGGGCGGCGCAGTTTCGCTCACGGCAGCCACCGGAATGACCATCACTGCGCCGTGTACTACCTCTGGCGGTGCGTTTAACGCAAGCGTGACCGGCGTCGGTGGGCTCACCATCGGCAACGACATAACGACGTCCGGTGGAAGCGTGGTGATTACCACGGCTAACGGACTGTTGCAGTCGACGCCGGGTTCCACTGTTGACGTTTCCGGCGGCGCTGGCAGCGCCTCGCTTCGCCTCGAATCGCTCGCTGCGGCCGCACATCTCACGCTCGCGGGTTCGGTGGTCGGCTCGGGGGGCACCCTGATTTTGCGCGCTGGGGGTGACGTCAACATCAACGCCCCGGTAAGCGGCTTCGGCGTAATGACGCTTCGTGGGAATTCCGAGAACGGCGGCGGCGGCAACCTCAACATCAGCGGTGCCGTGACTGCAACCGGGTCGGGCACCCTCTTCCTCGGCGGCGCTAACTTCTCGCAGTCAGGCACCGGCACGGTGAGCAGCGCCAACGGTGCTATCACCGGTTCCTTCACCGGGCTCACCGCCATTGGTCGCGCCATCACGAGCACCGGCAGCACGATCACATTCACCGGCAGCGTCACCACCTTGTCAGCAGCCATCTCTGGTAGCGGGGGAGTCTCCATTACGGGGAATGGCATCGCAGGTAGCGCCGGAGCGACGCTCACGTCGCAGAACCATCCCATCGTGGTTAACAGCCCGACGGGCTCCATTGCCATCATCGACGCCATTTCGTCCAACGGCGGGGCTA
>JAKPSO010000109.1 GCA_029571495.1 Pseudomonadota bacterium | reverse complement strand
GCAATTCAAGCGCCACCGAAAACACCATCAGCGCGAGAACTGCGGTCAGGACCATTTGCTGCGTCGTCATTGCGAAGATTTCCTCTAGGGCAGGCTGCGCGCACCGATGATAAAGCGCATGAGGGTGGTGACCAAACAAGCAAACGCGAAGCCGTAAGCCAGCGCGGCGAACCACTGCGGCGCGAGACACATGGCAGTGAACACCAGAATGGTCTCGAAGCCCTCGGTCAGTCCGCCAAGGTAGTAAATGCCTTTGCTCGGATACGCCGCGTTCGTTGTCCCGCGCTTAGCGGCGATGGACGCATACGCTAATAATGTAGACGCCGTTCCAATGAAGCTCGCGAGCAACACCGCCGCGGGAAGGGCGTTGACGGCTTGATTGGCGAACGCAAAGCCCAGCGGAAATGTGGCGTAAACAAAGAAGTCGCAGACGATGTCGAGAAACGCACCACGATCCGTGGGCCCCGCTGCCCGCGCCATCGCACCATCGACGCCGTCGAGAAATCGATTGAACAAAAAAAGCGCGAGCCCCGCGCCGAAATACCCAAACGCGATCATTGGCGCAGCGGCCAATCCCACCGCTGCGCCCGCAAGCGTCACGCCGTTCGCCGTCCAACCCATGCGCGCGAAGTCGCGCGCCACCACGCGGTGTGGCGCTGCGAGCAAGGGAAGCAGATAGCGGTCGAGCATGTGACGAGTGTAGTGGCGCGGGTGCCGAAGGAACGCCTCTCCTGCCTCGCAGGGGAGGTGGCGCGCAGCGCCGGAGGGGTTTCGTGTGTGAGAAAAAACTCGGTTCAGCGTCCAACCCCTCCGCCCCTGTGGGGCACCTCCCCGACTTCGTAGGAGAGGCATCGTCTAGAGCCGGTCCTGTCACATGCCGTCGCCGCTCTGCTAGATTCGAGTTATGAACTCCGCTCTTGCGCTTATCGTCATCGTGCTTGCTGCCAGCGTGCTGGCCGTGGGGCTGTGTCGGCGCTTGGGATTGCCGTCGTTATTGGGGTATTTGGTCGTCGGCATGCTCTTGGGACCGCAGGCGTTCAAGCTCATCCCAGACTCGTCGCAGGCGCGCTCGATTGCGGAATACGGCATTGTCTTTTTGATGTTCTCGATCGGGCTCGAATTTTCGTTGCCACAGTTTCGCGCGATGCGCCGCATGGTGCTCGGATTGGGGTCGGCGCAGTACATCGCATCACTCGCGTTTTTTGCGTTTATCGCGTTGATGCTCTCGCAATCGATCGCGTCGGCAGTCGTGCTCGGCGCCGCGCTTGCGATGTCATCAACTGCGATCGGCATCAAGCTTTTGGCGGAGCGCAATGAACTGAGTTCGCCTGTCGCCAAGCCGGTTATCGGCGTGTTGCTGTTTCAAGATTTGGCTGTCGTGCCGCTGTTGATTTTGCTACCCGCGCTCGGCGTCGGCGGCGGCATGGGGGCGAGCGAAATCGGTTGGGTGCTGACCAAAGTCGTGGTGCTGCTCGGACTGTTGCTCGGCTTTGGGCAGCCGGTGCTGCGTGTGTGGTTTCGCGTGGTCGCGCGGCGCAAGACGAGCGAGCTGTTCATGCTCAATGTGCTTCTCGTAACGCTCCTATTGGCGTGGCTTTGTCACCTCGCCGGGCTTCCGCATGCGTTGGGCGCGTTCGTCGCGGGAATGTTGATTGCCGAGACGGAATACAAGCTGCAGGTCGAAGACGATATTCGGCCGTTTCGCGACGTCTTGCTTGGAATGTTCTTCATCTCCGTCGGTATGCAACTCGATGGTCCGTTTGTAGTGACGCAATTTGCCTGGGTGCTGTTCACGCTGATCGTGCTCTTGCTCGGCAAGGCGGTCGTGCTGCAACCGCTGGTACGAAAGTTTGGGTTCAAAGCGGCCGATGCGAACATTGCCACTTCGCTCCTCGCACCGGCCGGCGAGTTCGGTTTTGTGTTGATAACGTTGGGGCTGACGACTGGTGCCTTGCCGTCGCAGCCCGCGCAAGTCGCCATCGCAGCCATGCTCATTTCGATGCTCGCCGCGCCGTTCTTGCCGCGACTCGCTCAGCGCATCAACAAGCGCATTACGGCGAACGATTTCCTTGCGCGCTCGGCGGATATTTTTAGGATCGCCAGCGAAAGCATGGAGCGGCAGGATCACGTCATCATCTGCGGCTTCGGACGCAGCGGACAGCACCTCTCGCGGTTACTCGAATCGGAAGACGTGCGTTATGTCGCGCTCGATCATGACCCTGATCGCGTGCGCGAAGCGCAAGGCGGTTTCGGCAACGCCAACGGTAGCCACATCGTGTTCGGTGACGCCTGCCGCCGGGAGGCACTCATCGCGGCCGGTGTGGAGCGCGCGCGCGCGCTGGTCGTTTCGTTCGCGGACGTCGACGCCGCGATGAAGATCATCGGCACCGCAAAGGTGCTGCGCCCAGATTTGGCCATTGTGGTGCGCACCACGGACGAAGAAGCCATTGAGCGCCTGCTCGCTGCCGGAGCAACGGAGGTGGTACCGGAAGTGCTCGAAGGCAGTTTGATGCTGGCGTCGCACTCGCTGCTGCTCCTCGGAACACCACTATCGAAAGTGCTGCGCCGGATTCGCGCGGTGCGTGAAGAGCGCTATAGCCTCTTCCAGGGTTTCTATCGCGGCGCGAGCGACAGCAACGAAAACGAGGAAGACGCGCAGATCTTGCACACCGTGCATCTGGGCGACACAGCGAACGCCGTGGGACGGACCTGGGGCGAAGTGTCTGCGGG
Source organism: Pseudomonadota bacterium (assembly GCA_029571495.1). Classification (GTDB taxonomy): domain Bacteria; phylum Pseudomonadota; class Gammaproteobacteria; order Burkholderiales; family Casimicrobiaceae; genus Casimicrobium. Next base: position 6,483 of record JAKPSO010000109.1, on the reverse strand, counting down.
CTTCAGCGGCGGAGGCGTCGAAATCAGTCACATGCGGCGAGGCAGTCAACGTTTGCCGCGGCCCGCGGATGACTTCGCGTTTGAACCGGGCGATGCATTAGTGCTGCTCGGAACGCAACGCGGCGTGACCGCGCTTGAGTTGCATTTGACGCGCTAACCGTCTGCTGCGCCGCACAAATTTCTCCCGATCGGCGGCGGCAGATTAGGGCTTTCCCTAAGCAAACTGGCCAAACCAGCGCACTCTTTTGAATTGCGTATGGTGGCATGCCGTTTGCGTATGCAACTGATCTGAATCTCTGGTGTAATCGCTTCTGAACGGACATCGGCAGTATCACGCCATACGCTCACGTTAAATCCATATCTCAAGGAGACTCTGAATGTTTAAATCCGGAACGAAAATCGTTCTTGGCACCCTCGTCGCCGTCGGCGCGATGGCTGCCCTTCCCGCACACGCAGGTGCAACGCTCGACAAGATCAAGAAATCGGGCCAAGTCGTTTGTGGCGTGAACACCGGTCTGGCCGGCTTCTCGCAAGCTGACTCCGCTGGCAACTGGACTGGCCTTGACGCTGACTACTGCAAAGCGCTCGCCGCTGCTGTATTGGGCGACGCCAACAAAGTGAAGTGGGTTCCGTTGAACGCACAGCAACGTTTCGCAGCACTGCAATCGGGCGAAGTTGACGTTCTCTCGCGTAACACGACGTTTTCGCTCACGCGCGACGCATCGCTGGGTCTGCACGCAACGGGCGTGACGTACTACGACGGTCAAGGCTTCATGGTCACGACCAAGTCGAAGATCAAAGACGCCAAGCAACTCAAAGGCCAAACCGTTTGCGTGCAATCGGGTACGACCACTGAGAAGAACCTGACCGACTTCTCGAAAGCCAACGGCCTCGGCATCAAACCCGTCGTGTTCGAAAAAGTAGAAGCCGCCACCGGCGCGTACTTCGCGGGTCGTTGCATCGCCTACACGACCGACGCATCGGGTCTTGCTTCCGTTCGTAACAAAGAAGCCAAGAACCCTGACGAGCACGTCATCCTCCCACAGCTGATCTCCAAAGAGCCACTTGGCCCAATGGTTCGCCGTGGTGACGACGAGTGGTTCGCAATCTCGAAATGGGTGATCCATGGTCTGCTCGAAGCCGAGGAATACGGCGTCACGCAAGCCAACGTTGATCAAATGAAGTCGAGCACCGACCCAGTCGTTCAACGCATCCTCGGCACGTCGGAAGATACGGGCAAACTGCTCGGTCTCGACAAAGAGTGGATGGCACGCGCACTCAAAGCCGTCGGTAACTACGGCGAGATCTTCGAGCGCAACGTCGGCCCGAAATCGGCCCTCAAGCTGCCACGTGGTGCTAACAATCAGTGGAATAAGGGCGGGCTCATGTACGCCTACCCTGTCCGCTAAGTCGGACGGCCTGCGCGGGCGCACTGCGGCGTTGCTGATCGACTCGCGTACACAAGTACGCGTCGCCAACCAGCGCCTTGCATTGCATCCCGCTCGTCGCTTCCTTTGTTAGCGAACGACTTCGCGAGGCTTTTGGATACGGCGTAGCCCCCCTCTCCCGCACGCGGGAGAGGGTTAGGGTGAGAGTGACTCGTTTACGAATCAGTCTCCTCTCCCTAACAGGAACACCAGAAATCCTGTCACCGGATAACGATATTTTTTGCGGGGAAATGCATGGCAGTTGCACCACGAACTCCACCGAAGAAGCGCGACTGGTCTTGGCGTAGCCAAGCGTTTCGCGGCTTGCTTTATCAAATACTTGCAGTCGCGCTCATCGGCGGCGCGGTCTGGTTTTTGGCGCACAACACCGCCGAGAACATGCGCATTCGCGGCATCAAAAGCGGCTTTGATTTTCTTTGGACCCCTGCGGGCTTTGACATTGGCGAATCGCTTTTCCCGTTTGATTCCAACGACCCCTATTGGAAAGCGTTTCTTATTGGCGTGAGCAACACGCTGCGCGTCGCGATCGTTGGCATCATTTTGACGACGATCCTCGGCACGCTGATCGGCGTCGGTCGTTTCTCGCGCAACGGACTCGTGCGCGGACTATGCCAAGCGTACGTTGAGTTCTTCCGTAACGTCCCAGTGCTGCTTCAACTATTGATGTGGTATCTGCTGTTCACCGAACTCTTGCCCGACATTGCGGACGCAAAGCACATCGGGCCGTTTTTCCTCAGCAAGGGCGGATTCTCGTTCCCTGAGCCCCTATGGAAAACCGGACACTTGCTGGGCGTCATGGGTTGGGTTGTCGGCGCTGCGGTCGCATGGTTTTATCGGCGTTGGGCGCAAGCGAAATTTGAAGCGACGGGACAGCTGCGAAGCATGTTCTGGGTGCCGGTGGCAATAGTCATCGCCTGCGGTGCCTTAGGTTGGGTCATCGGCGGTGCGCCGTTTGATTTCAACATGCCGAAGAAGGGCGAATTCGCGATTGAGAACGGCGGCTCGCTAACGCCGGAATTCATGGCAGTGCTGCTCGGTTTGACGCTGTACACGGCCGCTTTCGTCGCGGAAGTCGTGCGCTCTGGGATCTCGTCCGTTGCGCGCGGTCAAAGCGAAGCGGCGCAAGCGCTCGGTCTATCGAAAGGTCAGGAGATGCAAAAAGTACTTCTGCCGCAAGCGCTACGCGTGATCATCCCGCCGATGACGAGCCAGTTTTTGAATCTCACGAAGAACTCGTCGCTTGCAGTCGCTATTGGCTACCCTGACGTCGTGTCCATTGCAAACACCGCGCTGAACCAAACTGGCCGTGCGGTCGAATGCATCGCGATCATCATGTTGGTGTATCTCACCACGTCGTTGTCGACCTCGATCTTCATGGGTTGGTACAACGCGAAATCAGCCATTCAGGAGCGCTAGACCATGGCTGAAACTATCGTTTTTCAATCAGCACCGGCACGCCCTGCTCCTGTCAAAACCGAGGGCTTGGTGCCGTGGGCGAAGGCCAATTTGTTCGCGAATTGGCAAAGCAGTGTCACGACCGTGGTCGTGCTCGCTGTCCTGCTGTACGCCATTCCAAACTTCATACATTGGGCGTTCTTAACCGCGACAACGGTGCCGAACGCCGAGGCATGCCGCGCGCCTGGCGTGGGCGCTTGTTGGGGCGTCGTGACCGAGAAGTATCGTCTGATCATCTTCGGTCGCTATCCGATGGAAGAGCAATGGCGCCCGCTGGTCGCGACGTTGTTGCTTCTCGCCTTGCTCATCGCAAGCTGCACCCGTGCGTTCTGGAACAAATGGATCATCGTGCTGTGGGTCGTCGTTATCGGCACGTTCTTCACGCTGATGTACGGCAACGTGTTCGGCCTCACCAAAGTCACCACGGACCGTTGGGGCGGCTTGCCACTGACGATCATGTTGTCGTCGCTGTCGATGGTGATGTCATTCCCAATCGCTATCGCGGTGGCACTCGGGCGTCGCTCCGCGCTTCCGGCCATTCGCACGTTCTGCACGATTTACGTTGAACTCATCCGCGGTGTGCCGCTGATTTCTGTCTTGTTCATGGCGTCGTTCATGTTCCCGCTATTCATGCCGCAAGGCGTGACGGTGGACGTGATGATTCGCGTTCTCGCAGGACTCACGCTGTTCGCGGCGGCGTACATGGCAGAAGTCATTCGTGGCGGCCTGCAGGCTATGCCGAAGGGGCAGACGGAAGCGGCCGCTTCGCTCGGGTTGTCGTACTGGCAAACGCAGTTCAAGATCATCCTGCCGCAGGCTTTGGCGCTTGTCGTGCCTAGCATCGTGAACAACTTCATCGGACTCTTCAAAGACACGTCACTCGTTGGCATCGTGTCGCTCTACGAGCTAACCGGATCGCTCGGCCTTGCACTGAACGGTGACGCCGATTGGCGTCCGTACAAGCTTGAAGGGTACGTGTTTATCACGCTAATTTATTTCGCATTCTGCTTTGCCATGAGCCGCTACAGCTTGTGGATCGAGAAGCAAGTCAACAAATCCAAACTGCGCTAGTCGGGAAGCAACCAATGAGCACTACCAATAACGCCGCCAAAGACATCATCGTTTTCGATAAGGTCAACAAATGGTACGGCAATAGTTTTCACGTCCTGCGCGACATCAATTTGAACGTCAAACAAGGCGAGCGGATCGTTGTCTGCGGCCCGTCGGGCTCTGGCAAATCAACGTTGATTCGTTGCATCAATCGCCTCGAAGAACACCAAGAGGGCCACCTCTACGTGGACGGCACCGAGCTTACGGACGACGTGAAAGCGATCGACAAAATCCGCAAGGAAGTCGGTATGGTGTTTCAACAGTTCAATCTGTTCCCCCACCTGACCGTGCTCGAGAACCTGACGCTCTCGCCGATGTATGTCGGCAAGGTGCCAAAGAAAGAAGCCGAAGAGAAGGCGATGATTCAGTTGAAGCGCGTGCGAATCGCTGAACAAGCGGGCAAGTATCCGCTGCAACTGTCCGGCGGCCAACAGCAGCGCGTGGCGATTGCGCGCGCGCTCTGCCTCACGCCTAAGATCATGTTGTTTGATGAGCCAACCTCAGCGCTCGATCCAGAAATGATCAAAGAAGTGCTCGACGTGATGGTCGAGATGGCAAACCAAGGCATCACGATGATTTGTGTGACCCACGAAATGGGTTTCGCCAAGGCCGTCGCTGACCGAGTGATCTTCATGGATCAAGGCCAAATCGTCGAACAAAACAACCCGCACGACTTCTTCAACAATCCGCAGACGGATCGCTCGAAAGATTTCTTGTCGAAGATTTTGGGCCACTAGGCCAGCGCTCGGCGCTGCAAAAACAAAGAGCCGCTTTCGCGGCTCTTTTCATTTGGGCTGACGGGCAGTCACCATACAGCTTTGTAGTAGAAACCACCGCCATGTGGCGATTACCGCCAATATTTTTACATTCTCAACATTTCAAATAATTCGCACCAAACGACCACCCGCTGGTCGTTCGCGCCAAAAAGCTGTTAGCTATAAAACGACCGATCACCAATACCGCATCGCGCCTTTGAACAATTCGGCGAGCGACGCTTTGGTCACGTCGCGTGGCGCGTTCTTGATCACGCGTTGTTGCGGGAAGGCGCGTTCCGCGAGCGTTTCCGCATCCGCGTCGGTATAACCCACGGCGTTGAGACCGTTCGGGAAATTCACGGCGCGCATCATTTCGATGAGCTTGCCGGCCACCACTTCGCCTGCGTCGATCGCGGTCACACCGGCCGTATTCGCGCCGAGAAATTGCGCGGCTTCCAAGTGCCGCTCGGGCGCGGCCTCGCCCGTGAAGCGGTAGACGCTCGGCGCATTGAGCACGACACTCATGCCGTGCGGCACCATCGGTCCGTCTTGCGGGTAACCTGCCGGCGCTTTGAAATCCCGCACCAGTCCTGACACGGCGTAGCTCATGCCATGCGGCAAGTGGCATCCGGCGTTAGAAAACGTCATGCCCGCGATGAGCGCGGAATACATGATCGCGCCCTTAGCGTGCGCGTCGCTCGGATCGTTCACTGCGTTCACTAAGTTTTGGCCGATCACGCGCAGCGCCTCGCGCGCACCCATATCGCTCCACAAATTCGCGCCTTGGTTCATCGGTCGCGTCGCGCCATCGAAGCCTTCATAGGCCTTCGCTTTCGCTGAATGCGGACGTGCGGTGTAGCTTTCTAGCGCGTGCGAGAGCGCGTCGAATCCGTTGGCGGCGATGACCGCCGGTGTCAAGGTATGCGTCACGTCTGGGTCAACCAGCGCGCGCGACGGCAACAAGTGCCGCGACAAGATACCCGTCTTGCACTGATGCTCAAGCAAATCGAAGATCGCGATACCGGTCACTTCAGAGCCCGTGCCGCAGGTCGTCGGGCACGCGATATGCGGCTTCAGCGGACCGGGCACGGCCTTGCCCTGACCGATCGGCGCGTTCACGTAGGCAAGAAAATCGTCCGGGTAGGTCGCGTAGAGATTCGCCGCTTTCGCCGTGTCCATGACCGATCCACCACCGACGGAGACGAAGCCATCGAAGTTGCCTTCTTGCGCGAATTTCGCAGCAGCCTTGAACGAACGATCCGTCGGTTCGACCTCGCACTCCCAGTAAATCGCCACGCTGCAGCCGGCCGCTTCGAGCGAGCGCTTGACGGTGGCGACATACGGCAAATCACGCACCGTTTTGTCGGTGTAGAGCGCGATTCGCTTCATGCCCAAGGCGCGGGCATGCGAGCCCGCTTCGCGCAAGCTTCCGGGGCCGAACGTGAAGTGATTCACTTCGACCGTAAATGAGGCGTCGCCTTCGTGACCGGCAACGCCTTCTAGTCCGTAGTAGCGGCAGCAGCGATACATAGTTAGGCCTTCGAGTAAGCGCGTTCAACCCGCGCCACGCGGGTTTCGAAATGTTCGTACCAACGCTCGTTTCCCGCCTCGCGGGCGAGCGTGTGTTCGGCGTTTTTCTTCCAACGGGCGATACTCGCTTCGTCGCGCCAATACGAAACAGTAATGCCGAAACCGTTGGCGTCGCGCGTGCTCTC